>NZ_JBHYHC010000050.1:0-32844 GCF_042738955.1 Umezawaea sp. NPDC059074 | reverse complement strand
CGCCTACGACGACACCGACGTCAGCGACGAGTTCTCCTGGGCCGCGGCGGAGCTGTACGCGACCACCGGCAAGCGGGCGTACCTGTCCCGGATCACCACGAGGCTCACCCCGGCCGGGTTCTCCTGGAAGGACACCGGCGCGCTGGCCGACCTGACCATCGCCCGGCTGCCCGAGCGGTTCCCGGTCGACCGCGTCCTCCCGGCGCGCAAGCGGATCCTGTCCGTCGCCGACGGCTACCTGCGCGACCTCAAGAAGCAGGGCTACCCGAACCCCTCGCTGCCGACCGACGGCGCCTACGCCTGGGGCTCCACCAGCGCCACCACCAACGCGGCGATGGTGATGGGCGTGGCCTACGACCTGAGCTTCCGGCGCGAGTACCGGGACGGCGTGCTGGAGTCGATGGACTACCTGCTCGGCCGCAACGGGCTGAACCAGTCGTTCGTCAGCGGGTACGGCGAGCGCGCCAGCCACAACCAGCACCACCGGCACTGGTCGCACCAGATCAACCCCGCGCTGCCCAGCCCGCCGCCCGGCTCGTTGGCCGGTGGCCCGAACTCCGGGCTCCAGGACCCCGTGGCGCAGCAGAACCTGCCCGGCTGCAAGCCCGCCAAGTGCTACATCGACGACATCGGATCGTGGTCCACCAACGAGGTCGCGATCAACTGGAACTCGTCCCTCGCCTGGGTGGCGGCGTTCGTCGACGCCCGCTGACCCGACCGCCGCGGCGCCGCTCCCGAGGGACGAGCGGAGCGGCGCGCACCACGGGCCCAGCGGCGGCCCACACCCTGTAGAGAGGATCCACAATGTCGTGGAAAGCCCGCCTCGCGGCGGCCCTCGTCACCCTGCCCCTGCTGACGGTCGTGCCCACCGCGCACGCCGCCAGCCCCCTCGACCTGACCAGCGGTTTCTACGTCAACCCCAACTCCTCGCCCGCCGTCTGGGCGCGGAACAACCCCGGCGACGCGCGAGCCGCGCGCATCCAGTCGTCGATCGGCTCCAAGCCGATCGCCCGCTGGTTCGGCAACGAGAGCGGGATCGGAGGGCTGGTCGCGAGCTACGTGGGCGCGGCCGACGCCAACGACAAGCTCCCGGTGCTGGTGGCCTACAACATCCCCGGCCGGGACGCCTGCGGTGGGCACTCGGGTGGGGGAGCGGGGAGCGTGTCGGCCTACCGGACCTGGATCTCCAGCTTCGCGGCGGGCGTCGGGACCAAACCCGCCGTCGTCGTCATCGAGCCGGACTCGCTGGGGGACTTCTCCTGCATGAGTTCCGCGGCGATCCAGGACCGGCTGGGCATGCTCACGTACGCGACCCAGATGTTCCAGCAGAAGGCCCCCAACGCCTACGTCTACCTCGACGGCGGCAACGCGGGCTGGGTCGCCCCGGCGACCATGGCGAGTCGGCTGAACTCCGCGGGCGTGCGCAACATCCGCGGCTTCTCGGTCAACGTGTCGAACTACTACACCACCGGCGCGTCGACCAGCTACGGCAACCAGGTCGTCTCGTCGCTCGGCTACGCCGCCAAGTTCGTCGTGGACACCAGCCGCAACGGCAACGGCAGCAACGGCGAGTGGTGCAACCCGGCGGGCCGCAAGCTCGGTGTCACCGCGCAGGTCGGCGGTGGAGCCGAGATGCTGTTGTGGATCAAGACGCCCGGCAACTCCGACGGGTTGTGCGGCATCGCGCCGAGCACCCCGGCCGGGCAGTTCAACCCGGCGATCGCCATCCGGCTGATCGACGGCACGTGAGCGACGGGGCGGGGCGTCCGCGAGGGCGTCCCGCCCCCGGTCTGGAGGAACGGACATGGCCTGGCAGTTCGCCGTCAGCACGCTGGGGATGCCCGGCGTCCCCCTGCGCGAGGCGGCCCGCGTGGCGGCCTCGCACGGGTGTCGGGGTCTGGAGATCCGGACGCACCCGGACGAGCAGGTGCACCTCGGGCTCTCCCGCCGGGAGGTCGACCGGGCACGGGGGGAGCTCGCCGACCACGGGCTCGTCGCGGCCTGCCTGGCGGGGTACGCGAAGGTGTGCGCGCCGGGCCCGGACGAGCCCGTGGTCGCCGAGTTGCGGGCGTTGATCGACCTGGCCCACCGGATCGGAGCGCCGTCGGTGCGGGTGTTCCCCGGCGGTGCAGGCGAGTCGCGCGGCCGGATCGGGGCCGTGCTGGACGACCTGCGGGCGGCCGGGGTGCGGCTGCTGGTCGAGACGCACGACTCGCACCCGACCGGGGAGGCCGCCGTGGAGTTGGTGACGCCGTTCGAGGAGCCGGACCTGGTCGCCGTGCTGTGGGACGCCGTGCACCCGTGGCGCTCCGGCGAGGCGCCCGCGCGGACGCGGGAGGTGCTGGGGGAGTACCTGGGCTACTTCCAGGTCAAGGACGTCGACGCCGGGACGCCGGTCGCGCCGGGGCTGGGGGACGTGCCGCTGGACGAGTGCGGCTCGCTGCTGCGCGACTGGTCCGGGTGGGTGTCGCTGGAGTGGGAGAAGGCCTGGTACCCGGAGATCCCGCCGGTCGACGGGCCGCTGCGCGCGGCGGCGGAGTGGTTCGCCCGGTTCACCTGATCCGAGAACTGTTGTACGGTAACTTGGAAAGCGCTTTCCAAAGGAGGTCGAATGGCCACGCGGACCCTGGGCGTCGTGATGAACGGCGTGACCGGACGGATGGGATACCGGCAGCACCTCGTGCGGTCGGTGCTCGCGATCAGGGAGCGGGGAGGGGTCGAGCTGGCCGACGGGTCACGGGTCCAGCTGGAGCCGGTGCTCGTCGGCCGCAACGCCGACAAGCTCGCCGAGATGGCGCAGCGGCACGGGCTGACCCGGTGGACCACGGACCTCGACACGGCGCTCGGCGACGACTCGTGCCCGCTGTACTTCGACGCCCAGCTCACGGCCGTGCGCGAGAAGTCCATCCTGCGGGCCATCGACGCCGGGCGGCACGTCTACACCGAGAAGCCGGTCGCCGAGTCCGTGGAGGGCGCGCTGACCCTGGCCCGCCGGGCGGCCGAGGCGGGCGTGAAGAACGGCGTGGTGCACGACAAGCTGTACCTGCCCGGCCTGCTCAAGCTCAAGCGCCTGGTGGACAGCGGGTTCTTCGGCCGCGTGCTGAGCGTGCGCGGCGAGTTCGGCTACTGGGTGTTCGAGGGCGACTGGCAGACCGCGCAGCGGCCGAGCTGGAACTACCGCGCCGAGGACGGCGGCGGCATCACCGTGGACATGTTCTGCCACTGGAACTACGTGCTGGAGAACCTGTTCGGCGCGGTGACCTCGGTGATCGCCAAGACCGCCACCCACATCCCCACCAGGGTCGACGAGGCGGGCGCGGCCTACGAGGCCACGGCCGACGACGCCGCGTACGCCATCTTCGAGCTGGAGGGCGGCGTGATCGCCCAGCTCAACTCGTCGTGGTGCACGCGCGTGCACCGGGACGAACTGGTCGAGTTCCAGGTCGACGGCACCCTCGGCAGCGCCGTGGCGGGCCTGCGCAAGTGCGTGGTGCAGCCCAGGGAGGTCACGCCGCGCCCGGTGTGGAACCCGGACCTGGAGGAGACCCGCTCCTACCGCTCCCAGTGGCAGGAGGTGCCGGACAACACCGAGTTCGACAACGGCTTCAAGACCCAGTGGGAGCAGTTCGTCCGGCACGTGGTCGAGGACGCGCCGCACCCGTACGACTTCCTGGCGGGCCTGCGCGGCATCCGGCTGGCGCAGGCGGGCCTGGAGTCCTCCCGCACGAACCGGCGGGTCGAGCTGTGATCACCCTGCCCGCTCCGGACGGCTCGCTGCGCGACCACGAGCCGGGCGACCCCGTGGCGTGGACCAAACCGGCCGCGCCGTTCACGTCACGGGTGGCGTTCGCCGCCGCCCACGTCGTGGCGGACCCGTTGGGGGACAACGGCCCCGGCGCGCCCGCCGTGGTCGACTGGGACAGCACGCTGGCGTTCCGCCGCCACCTGTGGTCCTACGGGTTCGGCGTGGCCGAGGCGATGGACACCGCCCAGCGCGGCATGGGCCTGGACTGGGCCACCACGCGGGAGCTGATCCGCCGCAGCGCCGCCGAGGCGAAGGTCCTCGGAGTCCGGATCGCCGCGGGCGCGGGCACCGACCACGCCGACGCGACCACCCTGGACCAGGTGGTCCGCGCCTACACCGAGCAGCTCGACGTGGTGCAGGCGTCCGGCGCGCAGGCGATCGTGATGGCCAGCAGGCACCTCGCCCGCCTGGCCGCCGGGCCCGCCGACTACCGGCGGGTCTACGACCGGATCCTGCCGCTCGCCGACACACCCGTGGTCCTGCACTGGCTGGGGCCGGTGTTCGACCCGGCGTTGGAGGGCTACTGGGGGTCGGCGGACGTCGGCGAGGCCACGACGGCGTTCCTGGACCTCGTGCACCACCACGCCGACCGGATCGACGGCGTGAAGGTGTCGCTGCTCGACGCCGACCACGAGAAGGCGTTGCGCGCCCGGCTCCCCGAGGGCGTGCGCCTCTACACCGGCGACGACTTCCACTACCCGGAGCTGATCAAGGGCGACGGCGTGCACCGGAGCGACGCCCTGCTCGGCGTCTTCGCCGCCATCGCCCCCGCCGCGTCACGGGCGTTGCAGGCGCTGGACGACGGCGACGAGGCGGCCTACGACGCCGCGTTCGCCCCGACGCTCCCGTTGGCGCGGCACGTGTTCGGCCCGCCGACCTACTACTACAAGACCGGCATCGCCTTCCTGGCCTGGCTTTCCGGCCTGCAACCCGGCTTCTCGATGGTCGGCGGCCTCCAGAGCGCCCGCAGCCTGCCCCACCTGGTCGAGACCTACCTGCTGGCCGACCGGGCGGGCCTGTTCCCCGATCCGGAACTGGCCGCCTACCGCCTGTCGGCGCTGCTCGACGTGCACGGGGTGGTCCGGTGAACCGCCTGTCCCTCAACCAGAAGACCGTCAACGCCTGCACGCTGCCCGAAGCCGTGGCCGCGTGCGTCCGGGCGGGCGTGCCGTCGATCGGCGTCTGGCGCGAACCCCTGCACGAGGTCGGCGTCGCCGCCGGGGCGGCCCTGATCACCGACGCGGGCCTGCGGGTGTCCTCCCTGTGCCGCGGCGGCTTCTTCACCGCCCCCGACCGCGCCGAGGTCCTCGCCGACAACCGCCACGCCATCGACGAGACCGCCGCGCTGGCCGCCGACTGCCTCGTCCTCGTCGTCGGCGGCCTCCCCGAGGGCAGCCGTGACCTCCCGGCCGCCCGCGCGCGGGTCGCCGACGTCCTCGCCGAACTGGTCCCGTACGCCGCCGACCACGGCGTCCGCCTCGCGCTCGAACCGATGCACCCGCTCTACTGCGCCGACCGCGGCGTCCTGTCCACCCTCGGCCAGGCCCTCGACCTGGCCGAACCCCACGACCCGGCCGTCGTCGGCGTCGTCGTGGACACCTTCCACGTCTGGTGGGACCCGGACGTGGAGCGCCAGATCGCCAGGGCGGCGGGCCGCATCGCCTCGTTCCAGGTGTGCGACTGGATCACCCCGCTCCCCGCCGACACCCTCCTCGCCCGCGGTGTGATGGGCGACGGCCACATCGACTTCCGCCGCCTCGGGGGCCTCGTCGCGAAGGCCGGCTACACCGGCGACGTCGAGGTGGAGATCTTCAACGCCGACCTGTGGCGCGAGGACCCGGACGTGGTGCTGGCGCGGGTCGTGAGCCGCTACGCGGAGCACGTGGTGCTCTGAGCCACACCGGGAACATCCCGGCGCGCCAGGCGTTGTACTGGCTGCCACACCGGTGCAGGACCCCCGGGCCTCACCCTTCAGCCGCTGCGAGCGGCCACTCGCCGAGAGGCGTCTCACCGGTGCGGCGCACTGACCAGGGTCGGTGGGAGCGGCGACTCCCCCCGACCCTGTTCGCGTGTCAGCGTTGCGGCCACATCGAGTAGATGAGGTCGTCCCCGTCGGAGCAGACGACCTGCGCCAGCGAGCCCTCGGGGATCTGGTTGCACGACAGGTCGCCGACGGCCAGCGGCGGCAGGCCGGTCGTCGGGTCGGACCGCTGGGTGTAGTAGTCGACCAGCACGGCCTCGGCCCGGTCGCACGTGAGCCTGCCCGCCGGGGTCTCGACGACGACGGCGAGCATCGGCTTGCCGAGCGCCCCGGTGAACTGGTGGGTGCAGTACTGGGCGGGCGCGCTCTCGTCGATCGCGGTCGGCGGGGGAGTGGGCGTCCTCGTGGGCTTGGTGGGGGGCGACTTGGTCGTCGTCGTCGTCGTGGTGGTGGCCGCCGTCGTTGTCGTGGTCGGTGTCGTGCTGGTCGGCAGCGCCGAGCCGGACCCGGCGACGACGCTGGAACAGCCCGCGGTCAGGGCGGCGAGCAGTAGGGGCGCGATCACGAACCTCATGACACCCAGTTCGACCGGGCGGCCCGAACCGTTACGCCGGGGAGCGCGAGATCTCGTCGACGAACCGCAGCGCCGCGCTCGCGTTCGTCGTCCGCCACGCCAGCAGCACCGCGTCGAAGCCCTCGCCGGGTTCCGCGTCGAGGGCCGCCACCACCCGTTCGAGCACCGCCCGCTGCCTCCGCAGCAGCTCGTCGGCGGCCAGCCCCCGCCGGTGCAGCAGTGCCAGCTTGACCAGCAGGTGCGACCGCAGCTGCCGCACGTGCTCCGCGGGCCGCTCCAGCCACTCCGCCACGGCGGACCGCCCGGCGGCCGTCGCCTCGTACACGGTCCTTTGTGGACCAGGACCGGACTCCACGGTCACCGGCGTGATCAGCTCGGCGCCCTCCAGCCGCCCCAGCGCCCGGTAGACCATCGGCCGCGGCACGGTCCAGACCCGCCCGAGCGCCCCGTCGGCCGCCGTCAGCGCCGCGACCGCGAACCCGTGCCGCGGCTCCTCGCCCAGCAGCGCCAGCACCGTCCACTCCGGCAACGCCCACTCCATGCCGCCGAGGGTAGACCGGCCGAAGGCAAACCCGCGGACCGTGCGGCCGGTCGTGGCACCCTCTGACTCGTCGTGACAACGGAGGAGAGGTGGCCGTGGTGCCGGGTGGATCGCGATGGTTGGCCGGAATCGTGCAGATCGCCGAACCCGAGGGCGTGATCGACCTGGGTCCGGGCCACCTCGACCCCGCGCTCCTGCCGACCGACCTGCTCCGCACGGCGTACGCCGACGCCTTCGCCGACTACGGCCCAGCGGCCCTGACCTACGGCGAGAACCAGGGCCCACTACCCCTGCGTGAAGCCCTCGCGGCCCGCATCGGCAAGGCCGACGGCCCCCCGTGCCACGCGGACCAGGTGGTCATCACCGCGGGCACGTCCACCACCCTCGACCTCCTGGCCCGCCACGCACCCCCCGGCGCGGTCGTGACCGACCAACTGTCCTACGACTACGGCACCCGCGTCTTCACCGAACGCGGCCTGACCCTCACCCGCGTCCCCATGGACACCTCCGGCATGATCCCGACAGCGCTCGACGAGGCCCTCCACGACCACCGCTCCACCGGCACGAACGTGGCCTTCATCTACCTCCTGCCGACATTCCACAACCCCACCGGCCTGGTAGCCCCGCTGGACCGCCGCCTGGCGTTGATCGAGGTGGCAAGAAACCACGACGTCACCATCGTCGAGGACGACGCCTACGCCGACATCGCCTTCGACACCCCACCACCCCCGTCGGTGGCCTCCCTCGCGGACTACCGGGGCGTCCTCCGCCTGGGCACGTTCTCCAAGTCCCTGGCCCCCGGCCTACGCCTCGGCTGGCTCGCCACCGACCCGGCCACCGCGACCGCGATGGCCGACAGCGCGGTCTTCAGCAGCGGCGGCGGCCTCAACCACCTGGCAGCCGTCACCGTCGCGGGCCTGATGGAAACCGGCGCGTACCACCACCACGTCACCTGGCTACGCGACCAACTACGCCAACGCCGAGACGCCCTCACCACCACCCTGTCGACCGACCTCCCACCAGGCTTCCACCTGACCACCCCACCAGGCGGCTTCTTCCTCTGGTGCACCCTCCCCAACGGCATCACCGAATCAGCGGCCCTCACCGCGGCCCGAGAAGCAGGCACCCCGGTCATCCCAGGCTCCAACTTCGGCCACACCCCAACCCCCACGATCCGCCTCTCCTACAGCTTCCACACCCCCACCACCCTCGCCGAAGCGGCCCGACGACTCGCGAAGGCGTGGTCGTCGCTGTAGATCGCCCTGCTGTCGAGAAGTCGACCATCTCGGCGACTCCTCGATTTCGCAAGCCGATCGGCCAACGAACCCGTGCCACCACCCCGACTACCATCGCCGCATGTCGCCGACCCGCGCCGAACAAGCCGAGAACACCCGCAGGTCCGTGCTCGAAACGGCGAGGAAGCTGTTCGTCGAGCAGGGGTTCGACGCGACGTCGTTGCAGCTCATCGCGGACACCATGGGCGTGACGAAGGCCAACGTCTACTACTACTTCCACACCAAGGTGGAGATCCTCGAAGCCCTCCTGGAGGGCGCGGTGCTCGCGCTCACGGCGTTGCTCGACCAGGCCGAGGCCATCAGGGGCAAGCGGGCGCGGCTGGAGTTCGTGGTGGACGGGTTCGTGGAGCAGGTCGTCGTCGCGCACCGCACCGTCGCGCCGATGAACCGCGAGGACCCGATCATCCGCAGGCACGAGGGCATCAGCCGCAGGCTCGACGAGCTGGCGGCCCGCGGCCTGCGCCTGCTGTTCGGCGACGACCCGACCCCCGACCAGCGGGCCGCCTTCGCCATGGTCAACGACCTGGGCCCGGCCACCCGCAGCCTGACCCACCTGCCCGACGACGAACTGCGCGCCGTCCTCCGCCGCCTGTGCCTGCGGATCGCCCGCGTCTGACGAAGTCGTGTCGAGTAGAGGCCGCACCCTGTCCTCTACTGCTGTGAAGCTGACCGTGTTCGACACCCGATCACGGAGGAGCCCCCGATGGCCATCACGACCACCACGCACCTGAACTTCCGCGGCGACGCCCGTGCGGCGCTGGAGTTCTACCAGTCGGTGTTCGGCGGGAAGACCCAGCTGTTCACCCACGGGGAAGCGGGCACCCCGGTGGACCCGTCCGAGGCCGACCAGATCACCTGGGGCGAGGTCCGCGCCGACAACGGCTTCCACGTCATGGCCTTCGACGTCCCGTCCACCCAGTCCTACGACCGGGGCGAGAAGCCGGTGTACGTCTCGGTCCGCGGCGACTCGACCGACGAGATCACGTCCTACTGGAACGGCCTCGTCCAGGACGCCACCGTGCTGTCCGACCTCGGCCCCGCCCCGTGGGGCTCGCCGCTCTACGGGATGGTCAAGGACCGCTTCGGCGTCACCTGGGTCCTCGACGTCGTGGCCGCCTACTAGCCGTTCCGATCGCGGGAATCCCGGTGCGCCACCGGGATTCCCGCGACGAGCGGCGGCCTAGGGGTGGATGGCGAACGGCCCCAGCCGTCCCGCGTCGATGCGCGCCGACTCGACCAGCGCGAAGGCGTTGTCGAAGGTGAAGACGTCCACCGCGGCGAGCGTGCCCGCGTACTTGGCGATCACCGGGTCGGCCGCGAGTCGGGCGGCCTCGTCCAGGTAGCCGTCGAAGATCGCCCACGCGTTGGCCGCGGGTCCGTACTTCGCGAAGTAGGGGGACGGGTCCAGGTTCGCGATGGCGGCCTCGGCGCCGGTCCGCAGGTCGGTGACGTAGTCGCGTTGCAGGGTCACGTCGGTGCGCGTGCCGAGCCTGCCGAGGTGGCCGCTGACGAGCGTCCGCCACGGGTAGCGCAGCGCCACGTCGTGCATCCGCACCCAGTTCGGCACCTCCTGCGAGACCCCGAGCCCCTTGAACGGCGCCCAGCCGGGGTACACGACGTCCACCACCATCAGGGTTTCCTGGTTCGGCGCGTGGATGAAGATGTTGTCGGGGGAGTGGTTCGGCCCGTGGTGGTCGAGCTGCAACGTCTCACCGCCCACGCGCAGCGTGTAGTGGTCGTCGAACGTCGTCGTGGGCACCGGCCGGTTCGGGTCGCGGGCCTCGCGCAGCAGCCGCGCGGTCTCCTTGTGCGCCACGCGTTCGACGTTCTTGCCGAAGATCCCGGAGGCGCCGACGTGGTCGGCGTGGAAGTGCGAGTGCACGAGGTGCGTGACCTTGTTCGGCCTGCCGTTGACCTTCGTGACGTCGTCGATGGCGCGTTGCAGGTTGTGGCCGATCGTCGGCGGCGCGTCGACCAGCACGACGCCGTCGCGCGTGGTCAGGAACATGGCCTGGTAGAAGGAATCGGTGACCCAGTAGAGGTTCCCCTTGATCCTGTCCACGTGGTACCCGTCGGCGTTGACCGCGGGTCCGAGCGACGCGCGCGGGATCGGCAGGAAGTCGGGCAGGTCGCCCGACGCGCCGAACGCCGTGCCCGGCAACGCGAGCATCCCACCCGCCGTCGGCACCGCGAGCGCGGCGAACGTGAGGAACTTGCGCCTGTTCGAGTTCATGACGGTCCTTCACCTCAGGCGGCCCACCCCCTCGTGGAGGCGAGCGCTTTCTGTTTGTGTTGGCAAGCAAGCGTTGGCTACAGTCGCCCCCGTGGCCCCAAAACCCCTGGACGGCGACGAGGAAGCCCTGTGGCGGGCGCTCACCGACGTGGTCCAAGCGCTGCCCCGAGCACTGGACGACCAGTTCCTCCGCGAGAGCGGCCTGACCATGACGGAGTACTCGGTCCTGGTAGCCCTCTCCGAGGCCCCGGAAAGAGAACTGCGACTGTCCACTTTGGCCACTACGACCTCGCTGTCCCTCAGCAGGATCAGCAGAGTCGTGGACAGCCTGGAAAAACGCACCCTGGTGGCGAAGTGCAAGTCCGACTCGGACGGCCGCAGCTCCCTGGCCTCCTTGACACCCGCCGGCCTGAAGACTCTGCAATCCGCCTACCCAGGCCACCTGGCACGCGTCCGCAAGTTCGTCTTCGACCACCTGACCAAGTCGGACGTCACCACGGCCACCCCGGTCCTACAGCAAATCGCCCAAGCCCTACGAAACCAGTGACCACCCGCCGCCCCTGACGACTTCCCCGCCCATGGGGGAAGCGTAGGCGACAGAGCTTGCGTACGCAAGCAAGTATCACTAGGTCGATGGATGCGGCGCGAACCACGCCATCGGCACCGACTCGCCGGCCCCCCACCACGCGTGGCCCTCGACGGGGGAGCGCAAAACTCGGCCAACTCCCCGTCCGGGGTCCCATCACTCGTCAGCGCGTCATTCCGGTGTCACTGGCAAGCGATCACGCGGAAGGGGACCGGAATGCCGATGTCCGCGAAGTGCGGATTCCGAATAACACGCAAAAGCAGATAGTCCTCGACCAAGAAGGTCGAGGACTATCTGCTAACCATGGGCGATACTGGGATCGAACCAGTGACCTTTCCGGTGTGAACGGAACGCTCTCCCGCTGAGCTAAACGCCCATCTTCAGTTGTCCTGCTCCCCGCTCTCGCGGTGTGGTCATAGCTTACAACATCAACCCTTGGACCCAAAAATCGGGCTCTCCAACCATGGTTCGTGGATGCCGAACCAGCCGCCGACCAGCGCCAACGCGCCGAGCAGCCAGAGGGTCGCCAGGACGATCAGGCCGGTTCCGGCGAGGACGAGGAGCTTCACGAGGAGCGACTGGCGCTTGAGCCAGGCGACCCAGAGGTCGTAGTAGTGCTTCGCGAACTTGAGGACCTTGCCCGCCCACTCGAACTCGGTGGCCAGGATCGCCAAGCCCGCGAACACGACCAGCCAGCCGGGGCCGGGGTACGGGATCATCAGGACTCCCGCGACCAGCACCAGGCCGCCGACGACGCCCACGCCGACGCGGTACGCGAGGTTGAGGGCCGGGTTGCGGCGGAACCAGTGCCGCGGCCCGTGTCCGCCGCGCTCGGCGTCGGGCGTGGTGTCGTCGTGCTGGTCGGTCGTCATGTGGTGATCTTCCCGGTCGCGGTCAGGCCTTCGCCACCTGGCCCGCGGCCAGGACGGCGGACGGCGAGGCGGGCGGGGTCCGGCCGGGTTCCAGCGAGATCGCGAGCCCGTCGTGGTTGTACGCGCTCCGGTCCCACTTCAGGACGATGTCCTTGGAGCCCGACGTCACGTCGAACGTCGCCAGCGCGACCGGGTTCGGCCCGCTCGTGCCCCACACGACGTACGTCTGCGCGGCCACGTCGTTCGCGGGCATCCCCTCCGGCACCACGGCCGCGTCGTCGTCACCCGAAAGGAGGACCGCCATAGCGGTGCCGTCGGGTGCGCGCAGCACGGCCTTCTTGGTCGCCGGGTCCGTGGCCAGCCGGAACGTGTGTTCCAGTTGATCGGTCCTGGCCTGCTGCGCGGTCACCTGGTCGGAGAGGCTCGTGAGCCGCTGGCCCACCGCCCCGGCCACGACTGCGACGAGGATCACAGCGGCCGCCGCGAACAGAACGCGCGTCCGGTTGGCCTTGCGGCCCCGCCGGGCCTCGAGCGAGATCGGTTCCGCCACTTCCTGGCGGTCCGGCACTTTGGCGACGACGGTCGACGGCAGTTCCTGGGGCGTGTGCTCGATCGCCTCCATCAGGTTGGCCCTCAGGCGCGCCGGAGGGTCGTACTGGTCGACGGACTGGCCGATCGCGGCCGTGACCGCTTCGGTGTTCCGCACCGTTCGCCTGCACGTCGCGCACTCGGGGAGGTGGGCGCGCAGCCGTGCCTCCTCATCCGGTTCGAGGGCGTGCATGGCCCATCCGACGGCCAGTTCCTCCTGGTCGCACCACTCGGTCTTCCGGTCCCCGCTCACCGGTGCGCTCCCTTGGTGTTGTTCGGCGTGGCGAGGTCGGAACCCGACTCGGCGCTCCAGACACCGGCCAACGTCCCGCGGAGCCTGCGGATGGCCGCGAACGTGCGCGACTTCACCGTGCCCAGCGGCACGCCGGTCAACTTCGCCACCTCTATCTGCGTGTATCCCCCCAGGTAGGCCAAGGCGATGACCTGCCGCTGGTCCTCGGGCAGCTTCTTGAGCGCCTCCCGGACCTCGGCCCCGACGACGCTGTTCAGCGCCTCCAGGTCCGACCCCGGAGCGGGCGGCACGTTGCGCTCGGAGAGCTCGTCGGTGAGCGGAACATTCCGCCTCCGCTGCGTGTTCTCCTTGCGGACGGCGTCGACGGCGCGGTGGTGCACCACGGTCATCAGCCACGTGCCGAACCCGCCGCGGGACGCGTCGAAGCGGCTCGGGTTTCGCCAGAGTGCGAGGAAAGCCTCCTGGACGATGTCCTCGGCCAGGTCGGGGTCGACGCAGATGCGCCTGGCCAGCGAGTACGCCGGTCTCCCGTAGCGGTCGTAGAGCTCGCCGAACGCGGTCCGATCACCTTGCGCCAGTCGGGTGACCAGTTCGGGGTCGGTTGGTCGGCCATCGCGGCTTCCGACGTCCGCTGACCTGGGGTCGGCGGGCATCGGTTGCGGCGGTGGAGCGGGCGAGTCAGCCACCAGAGAGGTCCTCACGTCCAACATTCGCACAACAGCCGGTACCAGGTTCAGGTTAAACCCAGCAAGATGGGTGGCGCCGACGCCCGAGCGGCCACGGAACGCAGCGAACAAGTCGCAGAACGGAGCGCGGATGCCACGATCGGGTGATCCGAACTGGCTCCCCATACGTTTTCCACCACAGAGACGTCACAAGATGGGTGCTCGGTCGTTTCCTTGACCGGGAAGGGAGAAAAGGTAACGACGATGCGCAACGATCACGTCACGCTCCGTTCGACAGCGGTCTTCGACCTGCTGGCGCCACGCACCCCGGCCGTTCCGGTGCAGGTCGAGCTCCGATACGACACCAAGGACCCGTACGCGGTGGTAGCCGCGTTCCGCACCGGCCGAGCCGGTTGGGTGGAGTGGGTCTACGCCCGCGACCTCCTCGCCGACGGCCTGATCGCCGACGCGGGCGACGGCGACGTCCGCATAAGGCCGGCGGCCGACGACCCGGAGGTCGTCGTCATAGAACTCAGCTCCCCGTCCGGCCACGCCATGTTCGAGGCGTCGGCACAGGAGCTCGCCGACTTCCTCGACCGCACCTACGACGTCGTGGTCCCCGGCAACGAGCACCTGTGGGTCAACGTGGACGAGGCCCTGACCCACCTCATCTCCAACGACCTGACCTGAAAAACCCGAGGTCGGGGGCCCGTAACGGCTTTACGGGTACCCCGATTTGATCCTGACGCGGTACATGTAATAAAGTTCCCTCAGCACCACGGAAGACCGGAACAACAAGCCCCAAAAGGGCAAAAAGTTCCAGAATTTCGCGGGGCGTGCGGACGTGGCGCAGCTGGTAGCGCATCACCTTGCCAAGGTGAGGGTCGCGAGTTCGAATCTCGTCGTCCGCTCGGCAGAGGGCCCCTTGGGCTCAGGCCAAAGTCTTGATGCTAGCCTTCAGGACAATGGCGGAGTGGCCGAGTGGCTTAGGCAAGGGCCTGCAAAGCCCTGTACACGGGTTCGATTCCCGTCTCCGCCTCGGACGATTAGCTCAGCGGGAGAGCACTACCTTGACACGGTAGGGGTCACAGGTTCAATCCCTGTATCGTCCACAAGTAGTTGCAGGTCAGGAAGCCGATCAGCGATCATCGCTGATCGGCTTTTCTGGCGTTTGGGAGCAAACGATCAAGGCCACATACCCTCGATCACACTGTTTCCGAGTTTTCCGGGTAGAGGTCACCATCACCGCTCCCACCGCCGGTGCATCCCGTCGAGCAGGTGGTCGGTCATGGCCTGCGTCACATGCGAGTAGCGCCCCCCGCCCCCGCCCCCCGTCCATCCGATGCCCAACCGCCGACGCTGCACGACCTCCGGCACCCCGTCCTCGATCGTCCACGTCTTGTGCGTGTGCCGTAGATCATGTAGATGCAAACCAGGGAACAGTGGCGCCCACCCCCTCCGCTTGTTCCCGTCGACCGCGGGCAACCAGACCCGACGCTGGAAGTTCGTCCGCCGCATCAGTCCGCCATCGACCCCGGTGAACACGTGCTCGTGATCGGTATCGGCCCGGTGCTCCAGCAACAGCTTGATCAGGAACTCCGGCAGATGCACCGTCCGGACACTCGCGGGTGATTTCGGCGGCGCGAGTTCCAAATGCCCGCCGATCTCGTGCAGCGCCCCGGTCTTGGCATCGACCTTGACCACCCCGTGCCCCATGTGCAGATTCGGCCACCGGAGCCCTGTGCATGCCGAAAATTACGTCCGTGCTGGTCAGGCCGCTAGATGGTACTCGTTGAGGATGCCGCCCAGTTGCTGGCGTCGAGGGTGTCGAGCTGGTGACTGTTGTCTGAGCGGTGGTCGATTGTGGGAGCGCGTGTAGTGGTCGGGCGCTGGCGACGCCTTGGTGGGGTTGGTGGGTGTTGTAGAACTGCTCGTACTCACGCAGGGCGCGACCACGACTGCATCCGCGCATGGGTCCCTATGAACCCTCTTTCACCTGCAGGGATGAGATTTTGGCAGGGACAAGGCTTGTGCGTCCCGACGCTGTGCTTGCCGATAATGTCGTCCGTGCTGGTCAGGTGGCTTGGCGGCGCGCAAGGGCTCTCGAATGCCTCCGTGAGCCTGGGGCCACCGTTCCGACGGACCGGCAGGATGCGGCAGATATCGGACAACCAGAGTTCCGTTGCTGCGTCGATCAGCGGCAGGCTGTTGGATGAGGTCTCCTGGGAGGGCAGGTCGGTCTGCCGCTGCCGTGACGGCGAGTGAAGGCTGGAGAACGTGTTGACCGCCGAGGTGTTCACAGCGATGGCCTCACACCAGTGAAGTCGGCATGTGCGGTGACCAATTGACGAAGACCTCGTTCCTTATTGCGGCATAGGAGTGCGACGGAGTGACATCCGCATTTTTGCGTTGATTCCTGTGCGGGATTGAGCTTCCATATGTGTCCGGATAGGCCGATGTCGACTGTTCGAGCGGTGGCGACGTAGGACGGTGCGGTGGGGCTATCAGGACGGTCCGGATGGTCTTCGCGTCGACCCGACCATCTATGGAACATGTTCCGGGACGTGGGACCGGGGGCCGAGATGGTCCGGCGGGCATTGTCAGGCTTGTACGCCACGGCCGCCGCGATCGAGTTGTCGTGTCGACGTCGCACAGCGCAACCTGAGCGGACTCGACAGGCTCGTTCCGTGGGGAACTCGGCTCGCCATGCACGAATGACGAACGACGAATGACAGGCGACGACTCGACGCAGTCGGCCGGAGTGCATAACGAGCTGCAACGCGGCGAGTTCGTTGTTCAGGCGCGAGACGTATACGGTGGCATTACCCTGCATACGGCCGCGCCGGGAGCCCCGTGGTGGGAAGTCGCCGCCGCCGAGTTGGCGAACATGGTCGAGGCTCGTGCGCGTGACGAGATTGCGGCGCGGGATCTGGTCGTCCCGGCGCCGTTGCCGGTTCAATGGGATGTCGACGTTTCCGATCCAGCCCCGTCGACGGACGCTGTGGTCGACATGTCGTGCGCACAGGCTGATGTCTCGGAGTTGGCGTCCATGTTCCTCAGCCTCCCGGTTCGTCGTCTGATGCTGCTGGGCGGGGCAGGAGCTGGCAAAAGCACCTTGGCTGTGCTGCTGGTGCGCTGTTTGCTGGCTGTCCGCCAGCAAACAGATCCGGTACCCGTACTGTTCTCGATGGCGTCCTGGGATCCCAAACGGGAATGCTTGGACGACTGGCTTATCCAACAACTGAAGCAGAACTATCCGCTATCGGATACCGGTTACGGCCGAGATGTGGCCGAGTACCTGGTCCGCGATCGGCATATACTTCCGGTGCTCGACGGGTTGGACGAGGTTGTCGATGGTGCCGATGCCGCACTCGTCGCGTTGAATACTTCGTTGTTGTTGAATGAACCAGTTGTGGTCACTTGCAGGGTGGGCGTGTACGAGGCGGCGTCAGACCCTGGCTCCAACGGCAGCGGCATGCACGCTGCCACGGTTCTGCGCGTTAGACCGCTCGATCCGGTCGATGTCGCGAACTACCTGCGCTCGGCGGCGCGGTCACGACGACAACTCTCACAGTGGCAACCACTCATCGACCGACTCGAGGAAGCCGACCCGACCCGGAGCGATCCGCTCATAACAGCGCTGTCGAGCCCCCTGCTTGTATGGTTGGCCCGAATGGTCTGCGAGTCGGGCCGGACCGAGCCGGGTGACCTCGCCAATCCGACGTTCTATCCCACGGCCGAGTCGATCACCCACCACCTGCTCGACGGTCTGGTCCCGGCGGCGTTCCGGGATCTCTCTCCACCTAGGTACTCCGGTCGGAGACATCGGTGCACAGCCGACCAAGCGCGCCATTGGTTAAAATATCTTGCTCGGGCCACGACTCCCTGGCACGGTAATAGGATCAATGCGGTCAGGCTCGACTTTCGACACCTGGCGATTCAGCGTTTGCCGAGGCTGTCTTGGTCTTTTTTTGTGCTGTTCACGATGTCGATATTTGTCGAAATGTGTATCTACGGGCGATTTTCGGAATCTTCGCTCAAAGGTCTGATTTGTGGGTGCTCTTTTTCTATGGCCACCACGGAGACTGTCTATCAAGTATTTGGTGTTCCTGCGGTTCGGCGGGCGTCGTGGAGTCCGCGCGACGCATTCTCCATATTCCGACTTCTGCACCAATTTCCATCGATACGCTTGATGAGTTGGACGGTCGCGGTAATCTTGACTATTGGCTTGCTGCGCAACTTTCGAAATTGGGTATGGCTGGTTGTGCTTGCTGGGTCGATTGTGATAATGATTGTCAAGGCTGCCCTCATTGCTGGCGCATTGACGCCGCCGGTAGTGCGTCCCCTGGGCGGTCAGTTCGCCCAAGTGCGCGCCTTGCGAAACTGGATGCTGCTGGATATCCTTATCTTCAGCTCGCTTTCCGCTGTCCTCGCCGGTGCAATCGGCGCGTCGTCGCTTGGCCTGTCATCGGGTGTGGTAATAGGTGTCTGGGCGTGGGTCGGAAGCTCCGCGTGGACTGCGGTGTTCAACATTTGGACATATTGGCAATGGAGTAGGCTGGTGTTGTTCCTATTCGGCCGGATGCCATGGTCGCCACTGGAATTCCTGGACGAATGCGCGCGGCGGGGGATCTTGCGTGAGGTCGGTGGATCCTACCAATTCTGTCATGATCTGCTTCGTGTTACATTGGCTGGCGAAGTATCGGTATCCACTTACCCTTTGCGGAGCCGACTGTTCAAAATCTTGTCGGTCGCTCAGGTGGTCGGCGATAGAGGATTCACGTTGCAATCTAGCCGTTCGTATCGGGCGGCAAAAGGTCGAGGTCTTTCCGGCTTGTATTTTGCAGTTGCAATTCTTGTGTCGATTTGGGTGCTACTGCTGACCGATGGGAATTCTGGACCGTTATTCCTTGTGGCTTTCGTGTGCTTGTTGTATTCGTATGGCTTTGCGATCGTTGGTGGCTTCTCTCGCCGTCGGCCGGCGGTGATGCAAATATCGACGGATCAGATTGAGGTAACCGGTGGTCAGCGACGCTTCCGCATCCACACTGACGACGTGAGTTCTGTGGTCATTCGGAGAAGTGGTTCGACCGCACTGCGTTTTTGGTCCGGAAATTATGGAGTGTACGCCCGGTTTCGGCCTGGTGCTACGCCGAATGGAGTGCTGATGAACCCTGCGGGCGAGGTCTTGCTGTTCGAGCTTGGCTTCGAGCCCATATTGCCACCAGGTATGGAAAGTGCTCTCCAACAGTCTCTTGGCAACCGGTGGCGAGGCATCGGTTACTAACGTGATAGATATCCGTGCGCCTCAATGAGGTGATCACCCGCAGTCTCTCATCGCGCAGTCGAACCCTGTACCGCTCGAAAAGTTGTCGCTGGTGGTCAGGCAGCATGTCTGTATTCGTTGATGAGTCCGCCGAGGATGCGGGTGCGGAGCAGTCTGCGGGTGTCGGGGTCGTGCACTGCGGCGGTGTGTCGCTGATCTGCGGGTGGTAGCTGGTCGCGGGCTTGGTGGGGTCTGTGTCGGTTGTAGTGCTCTTCGTAGGTCTTCAGGAGTTGCTGTGCGTGGCCCTCATCCATGATCAGGATGTGGTCGAGGAGTTCGCGTCGGAGGGTGCCGATGACTCGTTCGCAGTGGGTGTTCATCCGGGACGCTTGTGGCGCGCTGGTGATGACGTGCAGATCTTCGGCGTGGAAGACGGCGTCGAACGCCTGGGCGTACTTGCCGTCACGGTCGCGGAGCACGAATCGGAGCGACTCCATTCGGTGTTCGAGGTCGGCGGCGAGGTTGGACCTGCTGGGTTGTCCATGCCTGGGTCGGGTGGGCGGTGACGTCGGTGATGTGCAGGCGTTTAGTGCCGTGTTCGAGGAACGCCAGTGCGTAGAGGCGTGTGCCGAGCCCACGGTGTCGAGATTGTGGCTGCCGAAAACCTTATCCATGCAGTTGACGGGGGCCGCCGAGACCCATCCACAGATGCAGTCGTGATCACGCTGTTGTTGGCGGGCACGGCATGGTGACCGGCCATGCTGCTACGGCTGGCCTTGTGCTAGCCGAAAATGTTGCCCGTGCTGTTCAGGCGGCGTGGCGGTATTTGTTGAGGATGCTGCCCAGTCGTTGTCGTCGGCGGACGTTCAAGTCAACGAGTTGGGCTTGGTTGGTGATCGTTGGTGGCAGCTCGTGTAGGGGTTGTACGTTGGTGATGCCTTGATGAGGCCTGTGGGTGTTGTTGAACTGTTCGTACTCGCGTAGGGCGTGGAGTAGACGCTGTTGATTTCAGATGAGTGTGCGATCGAGAAGTTCGCGGCGGCAGCTCTGGATCCACCGTCCCATGATCGCGTTCATCCGCGGGATCCGGATGCCACTGAGGACGAGCTGTATGCCCGCATCGGCGAGAACCGCATCGAACACGGCGGGGAACTTCCCGTCGCGGTCGCGGATCAGGAATCGTGAGGAGTTGCCCGCGTCGTCGAGGTCCATGACGAGGTTTTCGCTGCCTGGGCGACCCTGTGCTCGCCGAAAATTACGTCCGTGCTGTTCAGGCGGCGTGGTGGTATTCGTAGAGGATGCCGTTCAGTCGCTGGCGTCGGCGGATGTCGAGCTGGGTGACTGTTGTCTGAGCGGGGCTCGGTTGGGAGAGCGCGTGTAGTGGCCGGGCGTTGGCGATTCCCTGGTGGGGTCGGTGGGTGTTGTAGAACTGTTCGTACTCGCGCAGGGCGTGCAGTAGGTGTCGTTGGTTCCAGATGAGGGTGCGGTCGAGGAGTTCGCGGCGGCAGCTCTTGATCCAGCGTTCCATGATCGCGTTCATTCGCGGGACCCGGACACCGCTGAGGACGACCCGGATGCTCGCGTCAGCGAGAACCGCATCGAACAGAGCGGGGAACTTCCCGTCGCGGTCGCGGATCAGGAACCGTGCGGAGCTGCCCACGTCGTCGAGGTCCATGACGAGGTTCTTCGTTGCTCGGGTGACTCAGGCAGCGGTCGGGTGCGCGGCGGCACACAGGACGCGGATTCGGCGGCTGGTGTGTTCGATGACCGCTAGTGGCGGATGCTTCTCAAGGTCGGTACTTTGAGGAAGTCACAGGCCAGCAGGACTTGGGCTTGGGAGCGGAGGAAGTCCACCCAGGTGATGGACGTGCGATCGGATGTCGGGCCGATTCCGGCGTCCTTGAGTATCTGCCACACGGTGGATGCGGCGATCGTGATGCCGAGTACGAGTAGTTCGCCGTGGACGCGGCGGTAGCCCCAGATGGGGTTCTTTCGTGCCAGGCGGAGCACTAGGAGCCGGATTGACCGTAGTGGCCGCGGCCGGCCGGGGCGTTTGGGACGAGACTTGGCCGCGCGGCGGCGGGCGAGCAGGTCTTGGTGTCAGCGCAGCATCGTTTCCGGACGTGCCAGGAGCCGGAACCGACCAAGCGCTTTTGTCGGGAGTCGGTGCAGCAGTGCCGCGAGGAATGCCCGATCAGCGGAAGAGAACCGCGGCCGGGTTCTGCCTTCGTTGGCATTCCAGGACGGTGATCTGATTGCGTAGCAACAGGATCTCCAAGTCCTTGTCTCGGTCGCTCATAGGGAGAAGGCGTAGCAGGGAGAACGCGTTGGTCATGCTGAGATAGGCCGGTCGATGCAGTATGACCGATCATCATGCAGTGCTCATCGGCGACAGTGCGGGATCACGACCGCTTCCGCACATGGATTCCTGCAGATCGTCTTTCACCTGCATGGATGAGGTTTTGGCAGGCGCACCGTTCGCAGGCAAACGAACTGTCGGCCAGACGGAGGACCGAAAGAGGAACTTTCACCTTCGGTTACTCATCGGGTTCGGAAAGGCGCTGGACGCCCGACGCAGTCGGCAGGCCGATCCCCGGTGCCTCTCCTCGAGCCGCGGCGTCCTCTGAGGCTTCTGACGGATGCGCCGGGCTAGATTGGGAGTATGAAACGGAAGGCGCTGATCAGTGGGGTCGGCGGTCAGGATGGCAGCTACCTTGTCGAGTTGCTCCTCGGCAAGGGCTACGAGGTGTACGGATTCGATATCGACGACGCCTCGTTGCGGCGCCTCCTGGTGCCGTCTTGTGTGACGCTTCACCGAAGCGACGTGACCAGTGGATCGGAGATGACCCGGCTCCTGTCCGATATCCGGCCAGCGGAGGTCTACCACCTGGCGGCGCAGACCAGAGTGGACTGGTCCTTCGTCGAGCCGCTGGCGACCATGCACAGCATCGCGGTCGGCACGGCCACTCTGCTGGAGGCGGTGCGCACCGTCGTTCCTGACTGCCGCTTCTTCCAGGCGTCCAGTTCGGAGATGTTCGGTGACACGCCCGGTCCGCAACGCGAGGACTCCGCGCTCGCGCCGATCAGCCCGTACGGTTGCGCCAAGGTCTTCGCGCATCATCTGGTGGAGACATATCGCCGGTCCTACGGTCTGTGGGCGGCGGCCGGGATCCTCTTTAACCACGAGTCGGAGCGCCGCAGCACGGACTTCGTAAGCCGGAAGATCACCAGAGCGGTAGCGGAGATCGTGGCGGGCAAGCGTGACATCGTCGCCCTGGGCAATCTCGATGCCCGCCGCGACTGGGGACATGCCCGCGACTATGTCGATGCGATGTGGCGCATCATGGCCCAGCCGTCACCGCGCGACTATGTCATCGCGAGCGGCCACAACCACAGCGTGGCGGAGTTCGCTGAGCTGGCTTTCTCCTTGGTCGGGCTGAGCTGGACCGACCACGTGGTGACGGACGCTCGCTTCCTCCGGCCGACCGACCCATCCGATCTGCGCGGCGACTCTGCCCTTGCAAAGTCGGAGCTTGGCTGGAAGCCGTCCATTACCTTTACCGAACTGGTTCGCCGCATGCTGGACTCCGACCTCGATGCGTGCGATGTCGGGGCTACATGACCTTGACGTCGCAGGGTGTCTCTATGTCCTTCGGGTCGTACACCACGTCAAGACGACAGACGATCGTCGTGCCATCGGTGTGCTTGGCGATGATGTCCTTCAGCTTGCTGGTGTCGGACACCTGCTCGGCCGCAGCGACTGTCCCGGTGCCATGGATGCCTGCCAGCAGAACAACGCGGAACGAGGCATCGCCAGGGTTCGGGAAGGACGAGACGAGTGCCTGGTCGTAGTGTTCGCCGTTCGTTCGAGGGCTGCCCTCTCGAGAGGACCGGAAGCGGGTACCCGTGCGGTCCATCAGAACGTTGATTGTCTTGTTGGGATCGGTCTCGTCGAAGGTCATGTAGTACTTGTGACCGCTCTCGGCCGACACGAAGCGCCGGAAGATCCCGTTACGAGCGGGGCCGCATAACAGGACGAGATTGTTGGCCTCCAACCGGAAGGCGGGATGCAGCGGGTCGTTCACCCATTTGGCTGGTCCGATGTGGAAGTGCTCGCCCTCGCGGAGTCCGGCGGCCTCGAACATGGTCGCGAGGCGCCGGGCCGCCTTGGTGTCAGTAGCTGGATAGTTCCACTCTCCGTTGTCGTTGATGGCCGAGTGGATGATGAGGAAGTTCTTGCCCTGGCCGAAGAACTCGCGGATCGACTTCTTCAGAGAGCGTCTGTCGTAACGGCGCTTGAAGTAGGTGTAGCCCAGACCCAGGCCGAGACCGATACCCCACGCCGCCAGGTTTATCAACAGGTCGTGCAGATCCGAAGACCAGGACACGTTGATCACCCTCTCCGACGAGCGGCTCGGAGGTTCGTTTCGCCTTTAAGGTCAGGATGCCATGATCCAGCAGATGGCGGGGGTCGGATGACAGGGCCGAGCGCTGACGCCAGCGTCACGCTTGTCGAGAACCTGTTTCGCGCAGCTATGAGGACACTTGGAGTGAAACATTCAAGGCTGATGGATGCTGGCATAGTTTGCAGCCAGCTTTTCTCGGCTTGACCCAACGCTGTGCTTGCCCGAAATGCCGTCCGCGCAGGTCGGAGGTGGTGGTCTTCGTTGAGCATGTTGCCGGTCGCTGGTACTGAGGACATGGTCGTTAGTGATCCCAGCCCTGTGCTTGCCGAAATTACGTCCGTGCTGGTCAGTCGACATGGTGGTACTCGTTGAGGATGCCGCCCAACCGTTGTCGTCGGAGGACGTCCAAGTCGCTGATCTGGGCTCGGTCGGTGATCGGTGGTGGCAGCGGGTGTAGCGGTCGGGCGTTGGCGATGCCCTGGTGAGGTCGCTGCTCATCCACGGCGTCACCGGCGTGGACATGAACGGCAAGTCCGACCCGCCGCCCAAGTTCTTCGACACGATCCTGACCCACGTGCAGCGGAACGGTGCGTGGGCCGCAGTTCCGAGCGGCGGATCGTGGTGGGACTTCTGCGGGCTCGTCGACTTCTTCCCCGCAAGGTCATTCCCAGCGAACGGCCGACCACTCGACCTCACGGGTGCCGCGGTGCAGTAGTCGGGCGAGCCACTCGAACGCCCACGGCAGCTGCACCGACGGGCGTTCGTAGCCCAGCAGCCGTCCTCGGTGAGGTGGCGCGACCAGTACGGCGCGGACCTTGCCGTCGGGGCCGGCGATGAGGTCTGCCACCCGGCCCAGTTCGGATCCGTCCGCGGTGTAGGCGGTTCGGCCCAGCAGGTCACTCGCCTGCATCGCGCGCTCCGGGGATTCGGCCGATCAGCTTGTCCCGCAGCCAGGTCTCCAGTGGCGGGGTGTCCAGCAGGTCGCGGGCGATCGACAGTTCGACCGCGCTGCCGATCGTGGCCACGTGGTCGAAGGCGATCCGCAGTGGTGGGCGGGCTTCGGGGCCGTGCAGGCGGGTCGCGACCGAGACCATCCACCGGCCCAGCGCGCCGCCGATGCGCCTGCCCAGGGCGCGTTGGCCGGACAGCAGGGCGACCACCGTCGGCACGCCGTGGGCGTCGACGTCGAGTTCGACGTCGTCAACCTTGCCGACCAGGTCGCCGTGCACGTCGAGGATCTGCCGGTCGAGCAGGTGGAAGTCGATCCGCAGCGGATCGGGGTGCGTGCTCATGAGCCCATTCCCGTCAGCAGCATCAGGGGGATCGCCGCGACCGCCGCGACGAGGATGAACACCAGGTAGATCCCGCCGAGCACGTTCGCGAACCGGCCGTTGACCTGGTCGCCGAGGTACTCGCGGTCGTTGGCCACCACCAGGATCGGCAGGTAGGTCAACGGCAGCGCCACCGCGCTGAACACCAGCGAGTACTCGGTGATCGCGACCGGGTCCGCCGTGGTGAGCAGCAGTGCCACGCCCAGCAACACGCTCACCAGCACCACGGTGTGGAACCGCGCGGCTTCCCGTGGCTTGACGCGTTTGCCCCACTGCCAGCCGAAGTACTGCGCCACGGTGTACCCGGCGGACAGGCCGGTCTCCAGCGCGGCGCCGAACGTGGCGGCGAAGAACCCGAGCACGACCACCGCGAGCCCGATCTTGCCCAACGCCATCGCCACCGGCAGCGCGGTCTGGCTGAGCACGTCGACCCGGACGCCGATGGGCTCGAACACCACCGCCGCGCACCCCATGACGGCCAGCGAAAGCAAGCCGCCCAAAGGGAAGCCGACGAACACGTTGACCCGCTCGGTGACCAGGTCCTTGCGCGTCCACTTCTCCTCGACACCGCCGGAGGAGAAGAAGAACACCTCGTAGGGGGTGAGCGCGGCGGCGAACAGCGACACGGCGAAGAACCCGTAGGTGCCCCAGTTCTCCGCGTCCGGCGGCCCGAAGCTCGACGCCTGCGCGCCGAGGTCGCCCCACGGCGGGTCCAGCGCGATCAGGGCGACCACGAACACCACCAGCGCCAGCCCCATGAGGCCGAACACGCGTTCCATGGTGTCGAACTCGACCCGCCACAGCACGATCCACAGCACGAACGCCACCAGCGGCACCCACAGCAGGTGGTGCACGCTGGTCACCAGCTGGATCGCCAGCGCGACACCGCCGATCTCGGCGGCGAGCGTCAGCAGCGTGACCAGGTAGGAGCCGCCGAGGTTGGCCAACGCCACCCGCGGCCCGAGCCGTTCGCGGACCAGGTCGAACACCGGCCTGCCGCTGACCGCCGCGACCCGGCCGCACATCTCGGCGTACACGCAGATGCCGATGACCCCGACCACCACGACCCACGCCAGCCGCATCCCGAACCGCGCGCCGGTCTCGGAGTTCGCGACGAGGTCGCCGATGTCGACGAACCCGCCGATGGCGGTCAGGATCCCCAGGGTGATGCCGAGCAGCTTCTTCACCGGTGGGCCCCCGCGAACTCCCGCAGCTGCCCGCCGACGTCGCCGAGTTCCTTCGCCGTCGAGCTGAGCGCCTGGTGGTCGTCGCGGTCGGCGGCTTCGGTGGCGTCGCCGATCAGGGTGGCCGCTCGCACGAGCAGTGGCAGCACCTCGTCGCGCACGCCTTGCGCCGACCGGTCCGGCACGTCGAGGCCGACCAGGTCGTCCAGGGCCGTGGCGACGCCGTCCCGCGCGTCGAGCAGGGCGGCGGAGGCGTAGGTGGAGAGGGTGTTGCCGTCGACCGAGGCGGAGCCGACCGTGCTCGCGGTCAACGCCGCCGAGGCCGCGTCACGGGCGCTGGTGACGGCCGTGGCCCGGTAGTCGTCGCCGGTGGTGGGTAGTAGACCCGGCACCACCACGGCGAGCAGCACCGCCCCGATCACGCAGAAACCCAACCACCGGCGATGTCGCATGACCGCAGCTACCCGTCGCACCCGGCCGGAAAACCTTTCCCGCGGGGGAGAACGACGTGCGCTGCCGTGGATGTCGGGTTCGTCCGGAAGACGGTGGTGGAGACCTCGTCCTTGTGTGAGTGGGGACGGACGCGGGTATCTCGCGTGCATGACGACATCGACACCACCGCTGCGCGCGCTCGCGCTCGTGTGCACCCTGAGCCCCTCGCCCGCGGAGTCCAGCAGCCAGCTCATCGCCGACCAGGTGCTCGGCGCGCTGGCCGAGCACGGGGTGACGGGGGAGAGCGTCCGGCTGGTCGACCACGACGTGAAGCCGGGCGTGGGGAAGGACATGGGAGACGGGGACGCGTGGCCGTCCATCCGGGAGCGGATGCTCGCCGCCGACGTGCTGCTGATCGCCACGCCGACCTGGATGGGGCAGGCCAGCAGTGTGGCGCAGCGGGCGATGGAGCGGTTGGACGCGGAGCTGTCCGAAAAGGACGACGAGGGGCGGCTGCTGACCTACGGCAAGGTCGGGGTCGTCGCGGTGGTGGGCAACGAGGACGGCGCGCACAAGATCAGCGCGGACCTGTACCAGTGCTTGAACGACGTCGGCTTCACGATCCCGGCCGGTGGCGTGACGTACTGGAACGGCGAGGCCATGCAGGGCACGGACTACAAGGACCTGGACGAGACGCCGAAGACGACCGCCGGGACGACGAAGACCTTGGCTGCCAACGCCGCCCACCTCGCGCGGCTGCTCAAGGCGGAGCAGTACCCCGCCACCTGAGCAGACCGTTGCCCGGTCGAAGGAACTACGAAGCCGTGTCCGCCGCCGACCGTTCGGTCGTTCCGGCGAACCCGGCCTCGTCTTGTGGAACCACCTTGAAGCGCGTCATTCAAACAGGTGAAACCGAAGCGCGGCGAAATGCTTGTATTCGGGCAAGTAATTAGGCGAACGGCGACGTCAAGAGCTTGAGTGGCATCACTCGGCGAGAATGGGTGGACGACGTGTGATGCCGATCACGACAAGTTCACTGTGCGCTGGTCAGGCGAAGCCAGGAGATTGCAGGAGTTCCCGGCGCGTGGTCGACCGTCGAACAGCGGTCGACCCGCCAAGGGGCCTTTCGCACATCAGCAGCAGGTAGGAGACAGATTTTATGCTTTCGCTTCGTCGCGTGATCGTCGCAGGCGCCATCGCCCTTCCCCTGACGATGGGTGGGGCGGGGGTGGCCATGGCCGACGCTTTCCACAGCCACGACGCCACGGCCGGACCTGACGGCGTCTCGGACAGCCACACCTCCGCGGTCGCCCACGGCGGTCACCACGGCCACTTCGGCGGTGGCGCCGCCTTCGCCGAGGTCAACTCGACCACCGGGCCCGACGGCCCGACCACGGAGTGGATCTTCGCGGTCGCGGGCGAGAACGGCGACGTCGTCTACTACAAGGGCAGGGACACCGCCGGGCCCCAGGGCGTGTCCTCGACCGCCATCAGCGCGACCTCGGGCTACGAGGGCTGATCGACGTCCTGCGGAAGGACCGGGCTCGCATTGAGGCGGTAGGGGAGCGCCGCGGCCCGCTTGCGGCGTAGCTGGTTCCTCTCCTCTCTCGTCCGAGTCAGGTGGCGGTGGTTTCCGGAACTCCCGGAGGCCACCGCCTCTTGCTGTGTCCGGCACCGCCTCCGGTTTCGCCGGCACGACCGCCCGATGGGTTCTCGAGTTCATCGGCGCGTTGCGCTCCTTTCGTCGGGGTGAGGTGGTACGGCCTGACTCGTGCGCGCGGGGCGAACGCTGTGCCGTTTCTCGATTGGGTTCGCGGCGCCTGCACTTTTGGGCGACGCGTGTTCATCCGGGCAGTTCGCCGGTGGAGTGACGTGCCTAAACGTCGTGGGGCTCTCCACGGATCGGTATTTTCTCACTCGACCAGGTGATGCGATCATTACTGTGCGGATATCTGTCACACGATAGTGTTGTCGAGTGGATTTAGGCTAACGCCGCATGTATGTTCGTTCCACGGCAGTCAGGTTCGCCTCAATGCGGTGGATGTCCTTGGAGATAGGGATCAGATCCCGTATATCGATTGCCGTGCAAAGCGAACCACAAATGCAATCGAGGAGTTTTCTGTGTTGAAGAAGTTGGGTGCTGTGGCAGCTGCCACCGCGGCAGGCATGGTGATGCTCGGTGGCATGGCTTCGGCCGCCCCGGTCGTCGGCAACGTGGACAGCGTGGACCACAGCGGGTTCGACCAGGTTGGTCTGCTCAACCTGAACAACACCGACGTGCTGCACAACGTCAACGCCGTTCTGGGTGTGTGCGACAACAACATCAACGTGCTCGGCGTGCAGGTGCCGGTCGAGGACGTCGCGAACGGTCTCAACGTGCCGGTCCTCTCGCCCGGTGAGAGCAGCTCCGAGAGCGCGTCCCCCGACGTGTGCGCCGCGGGCGGCATCATCGACGGTGGCACCGGTCAGAACAACTGACCTGAACGACTGAACTGGCCGTCATTCGTGCGGCTTGATCAGGCAGTGTGATCCTGAAGCGGTGGTGCGGGACTCTTTCGAGGGTCTCGCACCACCGCTTCTTTTTGTTCCCGCTTTCTCTTGGGCAATGTGCATTTTTCTCACGTGAAAACTATTTCGAATCATTTTCGCGGAATGTCTCTTCGGTGATCTCGTCAGCGGATTCACCCAGGAGTGCTAACTTCGGCACCCGATGCGGTGTTGATGTGCGTTAATCGCTGCGATGGCATACTTCGACCTTGATCATTGCCGGATGTCCACAGAAAAGCCCGGCATGCTCCTGAAGTCCCTCAGGGTCGCCGGTATCGCAACTGCGCTTGTCGTGGTAGGTACTGCCACGAGTTCAGCTGAGCCTGCTCATGACGGACCGGGAAGTGCGGCCGTCGAACGGGGAATCCCCGAATGTGAGAACCAGTTCCCCGGTTGGCCGTTCGACGACTGTGGTCATGGTGGCTGGACCCCTCCGGGATTGCCCCACCACCCGACGACCGAGCCGACCTGCTGGTACGAGTGCGAGACCGAGACCGTTCCTCCCGAGGAGGACTGTCCCGAGACGACCACGCCCACGGAGTCGACGACCTGGAGCACTCCGACCGAGTCGACGACCTCGAGCACTCCGACCGAGTCGACCACCACGACCACCACCACGACGTCGACCACGTCGACGGGGGTGACGACCACGTCGACCGGGGCGACGACCACAACAGGGACGACGACCATCCCGACCGAGTCCACGACCTCGAGCTCGTCGACTGGCACGACGTCCAGTTCGACGACCACCTCACCGATCACCACGAGTTCGAGCTCCACCCTTGTCACCACCACGCCCACCGCGGTCCGGGAAGGCTTCGGGCCGGGCGGAGGGGCAGGCCGTGGACAGGGCAACGCGGTCGTCGCCACCAGTGCGCAATCCGAGAGCCTGGCGTACACCGGGATCAAGGGATGGCTCATGGGGCTGTCCGCTCTGCTCCTGACCGGCGGCATCGCTCTCGTGGCGTTGACCAGCCGTAGGCGTCGCGCCTAATCGCGTTCACGGGGTGGGTCGGTGGGACGTCGCCACCGACCCGCCCCGGCCGGTGGTGCCGGTTCGTCGCCCGCAAATGTGCCAAACCTCAACCGTTGGCACTTCTTGTGGGCGTTTCCTTTTTCAGCACTGTTCTTTCCCACGCTTGGCGCGTCGCGCTGCCCTGGTCCGTTGGCTCCGCGGCCTTCTGAGGGGTCCGCGAAACATCACCCGAATAGGTAGCACACGATCGGGTATCCAGCTGGAACTCTCCCCTGGGGCGCTGTACGTTCGCCTGGCGGTCGATTCCGCGAATGCATCGATGCGTTGCCTAGCCCCGTGCATTTAATGCGGAACTGTCCGACGCCGGATGTGTACACGTTTTGGAACTACCAAAGGATTTTCAAGTGATCAAGAAGCTTGGTGCCGTTGTGGCCGCGACTGCTGCTGGCATGGTCATGCTGGGCGGTATGGCTTCCGCGACGACCGGTGCTCCGCACGAGGAGCTGCCGACGCCCCACGGTCACGGTGGCGTTGGCAACACCGGCAGCATCGACTCCAGCGACCTGGCGCAGGTCGGCCTGGTCAACCTGAACAACACCGACGTGCTGCACAACACCAACGTCGTCGCCGCCGCGTGCGACAACAACATCAACGTGCTGGGTGTGCAGGTCCCGGTCGAGGACGTCGCGAACGGCCTCGACGTGCCGGTCCTGTCGCCGGGCGCGAACGGTGCCGAGAGCGTCTCCCCCGACATCTGCGGCGCCGGTGGCATCGTCGACGGTGGCATCGGGCAGAGCAACTGACCTGAGTCGCCCGGTCGCCTTTCGGCAACGGTGGTTCACTTTCTAATGGTGGTGGCGCGGGCCCTGCGGGGTCCGCGCCATCACCATTTTGTGCTGTAGGGCAGGCTCAAACCCGGCGGAAGTCTAAAATGTCTGAAATGCAGCCATCCGAGTGACTCGGGTGAGCGAGCACGCCCTGTCCTGAGTGCGGCTCACTGGGCCTGACCTGCGCACATGAGAGCAGAAGTGAATCTGGCGAGCACGTGCTGGTATTGGAGACCACCATGATCGGCTCGCCAAGCCGGTAGCGCTTCCCTACGGTTCGATTTGTCGTCATTCGGCATCGACGGCGCGTGGAAGCGGATGGCCGAGCAGTCACCCCTCGTCCGGCTGGCATCCGTCCGACTTCGTCAACCCGAAACAGCCACTGGACGAGGGCGAACAGGGGACGGCGCAACACCCCTGGTCGGACGTGCGACGGATGGAGCGGGCATGGGTTTCGGCGCTGCCAGTGATTTCAGGACGTTGTGGCGAGTTCTTCGCTTTGTCGCGGTGGCCGCCGCCGGTGTCGCGACCTTGTTACTGCTCGGAGGAACGGCCAGTGCTCGGCCTGGGGCCTCCGGGGACTGGGATGCTCCAGGGCGGTGCGAAGGCGAAGAACTCTGGACGGCCGACACGGGCTACGGGTTCCACGAAGGTTTGCAGTTCTCGGCCGGTACGTGGAGTGCCTTCGACGGTGCCGGTTCTCCGCACCTCTCTTCTCGCGAGGATCAGGTCCGCATCGCTGAAAGGGTTCTCGGGTCCCCTGAGTTCGACGCGTGGCCCTCCTGCACGTCGCGCCTTCCGCTGGCCGAGGCGATCCCGCCTGCTGCTCCTCCCTTGGCCGTCGACGACGACGCTGAACCGCCATCCAGGCCGGCCCCCTGCGGTTCCGTGCTCGAGGTCGAGGGCCCCGTGTCTCCCGTGTGAAGGAACGTCGACGGGACTGGTGTGGAATCAGCGTCCGGCGCGCGGATACGGCCACGAGTTGGGCGTGCAAACCTTGCCGTCCGCGGGAACTGCCACCTGTTGAGGGGCGGCGGCGGTGATGTGAGCCAGCTCGTCGTTGTGGGTGCTGAACGTCTGCTGCATCATCACCGGTGCGGGCCCGCCCGCCTCGGAGCACAGCGCGTGGCCGTGGCCCAGGAAATGTCCGACCTCGTGGTTCACCACGTACTGCCGGTACTCGTCCAGGTTCCGGCCGAACGACTTGGCGCCGCGGATCCACCGTGCGGCGCTGACGTACACCTGGTCGTCGACGCGGCACGAGGTGTCGAAGGGCAGTTCGAACCCGCACAACCGGCGGGCAGTCGTCTGGGACGCGAGTCTGATCCGCAGGTCGGGAGCGTTGTGCTCCACCCGCCGCAGGGTCACTTCGCCGCCGCCACCCCAACTTCGGGGGTCTTCCAGCACGTTCTCCACGAAGTCGCCGAACCGCGCGTCACCGTCGGCCAGGTGCACGCCGTCCTCGACCTCGATGGAGTAGGTCGTCACGAGGTCGCTGCCCGTGGACTTGGCGGCTCCCGGAACCCCGTGCCAACTGCCGTGGCCCAGCACGGGAAACGCGGGCCCGTCGGGCAGGTGTGCGCTCGAACCGGTGCTCATGGCGGCAGGCCGTCCACCGGGGCCCAACGGGGGCTGGTCCGGCGTCGATGGCACCGAGCGCACGGTGATCAGCTTGTTCGTCGCACCGATCCGCGGGGGTAGGCCCGACTGCTGACCCGCGAGTCCCATGGTGGAGAACGCGACGAGGGCAACGGTGCACAGGCTCGCCGTGTACAGCACTGAGGGCAGACCTGGTTTGCGAGATGCCACGTTCGCTCCACGTGAGTAGACCAGCGGTGGGGAGCCTGCTCCGAAACCGCGGTCCGGGCGGGTCCACCAGTTGTGCGGGACAAGCAGCCGACCGGTGGTCGGAAGTGAATTCCCCCTGGCGTGGCAGGGGATTCCGCCACAGTGCGGACAGCGGTTCGTGATGGTCCCGCAGCGGACCACTCCGGGACGAACGGTCCGCGGCCGCGAGCCCAAGCTACCGGCGTGCTGGGCGGGACTGGTGGTTTTGGGCCGCCCAGGGCGCTGTAGTACACGGTTGAGTGATCGACCACGCGACGGCCTTCAGCACATCACCGGAGTGTCGATCCCGCGGACCGGTGGCGGTGGATCGTGTTCAGCGGGAAGGGTTTCCGGGGAGTCGTCGTCATCGGTGCGGCGAGGGCTCGATCGGCGTTGCTATGCGGTCAAATTCGACCCTCATGGGTGACTGAAGTCATCCGAAGGAATTAGGCTCCTTGCGTTGGAGGCACTGGTTACGACACTTTCGCGCCCATGAACCTCAAGAAGACCCTCGCAGGCACCGCAATCGCTCTGGGTGGCGCGACCATGATGCTCGGCTTGGGCGGCACGGCGAACGCCGCTGTCGACGGAGACGCTGTTTCACCGGCCGTCGGCCACCAGTTGAACGACGTCATCGACGCTGACGACCTGTCGC
>NZ_JBHYHC010000049.1:26969-69725 GCF_042738955.1 Umezawaea sp. NPDC059074 | reverse complement strand
CGGGTCGGGCGGACGCGGGGCGCCCGCCCGACCCGTGGACTACTCCCGGCGCCGCGGCGCGGGGTCGCCGTCGAGCTGGGCGATCACCGCGTCCGCGTCCCGGACGAGCACGGACCGCACGCCCGCGTCCGGCACGCCCGCGGCCAGGTCGCGGAACGTCCGCAGCTCCCGGACCGCCTTGGCGTCCTGGCCCGCCGCCTCGGCCTTGCGCGCCTTCGCCAGCTGCTTGGTGAGCTGGTCGTAGGTCGCCCTCGGCAACCGGTTGGTGGCCTTGAACCGGTCGAGCAGCTGGGACACGTCCCGCAGCGACGTGGTGACCGCGAACGGCACCGTCCTGGTGGTGGTGTTGCCCGCGACGTCGGTCGCGGACACCCGCAGCTCGTGCACACCCAGCGGCAGCTCGTGCAGCGCCACCGCGTAGCCGGAGGTCAGCGCCCGACCGGCCAGGGTCGCGGTGACCGCGCCGACGCCGGAGGTGGCGTCACCGGCCTCCCACGACACGACCACGTCCGTCGCGTCGCCGTACACCCGGCCGTTCGCCACGCCCGTGACGAGCAGGGTGGGCGCCGTGCCGTCGATCCGGATGGTCGCCGCCCGGTCGACCTCGGCGTTGCCCGCCGTGTCGACCGACCGGTGCAGCAGCGTGTGCGTGCCGTCGCCGGACACCGGGACCGGGCGGCTGTAGGCCGTCCACGCGCCGCCGTCGAGGCTCCACTCGGTGCGCGCCACCCCGGAGGCCGGGTCGGCGGCGGTCAGCACCACGGACACCGCGCCGCCGTGCCAGCCGCTCTCGCCGGGTGCGGCGAAGGTGGCGGTGGTGACCGGGGCCGTGGCGTCGAGCTTCAGCTCCAACGCCTTGACCTGCTCGACGTTGCCCGAGGTGTCGGTGGAGCGGTACTCCACCCGGTGCGCGCCGTCGCCGGTCACCACGACCGGCTCGGTGTAGGCGGTCCAGTCACCGCCGTCGAGCCGGTACTCGGTGCGCGCGACGCCGCCCGCGTCGGTGGCCGCCAGCTCCACCGACACCGGGGTCGCCGTGTGCCAGCCGGACCCACCGGGGGCGGTGCCGGTCGTGGCCCTGGTCTCCGGCGCCACCACGTCGAGGTCCTTGACGCGCACGTTGCGGAACCGCACGTCGTCGGCGTCGCCGTGGTTCTGCAGCCCGATGAAGCCCCGCGTCAGGTCGCGGGCGGGATCGGTGCTGGTGTAGTCGTTGATCGCCACGCCGTTCAGCAGCACCTGGATGCGCTGGCCGGTGACGACGATCTCGTAGGCGTTCCACTGCCCCGCCGGTTTCAGCGCGGCGTCGCGGGCGGCCAGGTCGGCGGCCTTGAACGTGTAGATCGAGCCGGTGGTGCGGTCGTCGGCGTCGGTCGGGTCGATCTGGATCTCGTAGCCCTTGTCCACCGCGACCCACGGGTCGTTCCCCGGATCGGGGAACCCGATGAACACGCCGGAGTTGTCGTCCCCGGCGAGCATCCAGTCGAGCTTCAGGCTGTAGGAGCCCAACTCGGCCTCGTGCCACAGCAGGCCCATGCCGCCCTCGGAGCGGATCGTGCAGTCGCTCTGCTGGGCGAACCGCCCCGGACCGGCCTGGTTCCACGCCTCCAGGCTCGCCGCGGTGCCGTCGTAGAGGCTGCGGTAGCCCGCCTCCGGCACGACCGGCACGCACGCGGCGGGCTGGTCCGTGCTGAAGGTGAACGAGTCCACGTCGAACAGCGCGCCACCGCCGCCCTTGAACACGAAGTACATCTCGTGCGTGCCACCGGGATCGGTGACGGGCGTCGGCGGGAGGTCGCGGTAGTTGTCCCAGCCGCCGGTGTTGGCCACCGGCACGGACTGCACCAGCGGACCGTCCGGCGCGTCGAGCCGGACCTCGAGCGTGCCGCCGGAGCCCCCGGACGAGACCCGGTAGCCGATCCCGGTCACCCCGGCGAGGTTCACCGGGCTGAACTTGATCCAGTCGCCGTTCTCGATCTCGCCGACCCGCTTGCGGCCCTCGGCCGTGTCGCGCTCCAACGCCCGCGCGCCCTGCGCGCCGGTGTAGAACTCGGCCTGCTTGTGCTTGGGCTGCAACACCGCCTCGTCCGACCCGGTCAGCGCCGGGGCGCCCGGAGCGCCGTTGTCGGTGTAGGTGGCGTTGATGACGCCGAAGACGTTGGCGTCCGCGCCGTGGCCGCCGTCGGCCGGGGTCGGGATGGTGCCCTGGCAGCCGGTGGCCCGGCTGAGCGGGTGGCCGTGGCTGTCGTGGCCGAGGATGTACTCCACGACGACCTTGGAGCAGTCGACCGGCTGGTCCTCCGGGTCGACGACCGTCACCGAGAACGGCACCTGGTCGCCGAAGCTGAACACCGAGCCGTCCAGCGGGGCGTTCAGGGTGACCACCGGGGCGGTGTTGCCGACGTTGACGACGACGCTCGCCGAGCCGGTCAGCCCGGTCGGGTCGGTCACCGACAGCTTGGCGCTGAACTGCCCGACGGTCGGGTAGGTGTGGCTCACCGGTCCGGCCTGCGTGGAGTCGGTGGTGTCGTCGCCGTCGAAGTCCCACGCCCAGGTCAGCTCGGGGCCGTCCTCGTCGGTGGTGCCGGTCGGGTCGAACGCCACGGTGAGCGGAGCCGGGCCGGAGGTCTTGTCGGCCTTGAGCTTCGCCACGGGCGTGTGGTTGCCGCGGGTGTAGTCGATCCGGTAGACCGCCGAGTCCGCGGCCCCGCCGAAGTAGCCGCTGCCGTAGTCCAGGACGTAGAGCGAGCCGTCCGGCCCGAACTCCACGTTCATCGGCCTGGTCAGGGTCATCGAGTCGAAGAACGGCGCGATCGTGCCGCGCTCGCCGTTCGGGCCGACGTCGATGGTCTTGATCCAGCCGCGGTCCCACTCGTAGGCGAAGTTCTTCTTGTCGAAGTACTCCGGGAACTTCGTGACCTGGTTCAGGGCGGGGTCGTAGTTGTAGGTCGGACCGCCCATCGGGGACTCGCCGCCGGTGCCGAACTCCGGCACGGACCCGCCGTCGTAGGGGATCCACGCGGCCTTGGCGGGCGGCAGGTCCACCAGCCCGGTGTTGTGCGGGCTGTCGTTGCGCGGGTGGGCGCAGTCGAACTTCGGCCCCGAGACGCCGGTGGCGAAGTCGTAGTCGTTGAACGCCAGGTTGTCCCCGACGCACAGCGGCCAGCCGTAGTTGCCCGGCTCCTTGATCAGGTTGAACTCGACCGTCCCGCCGGGACCGCGGTTCGGGTTCGCCGAGCCCGCGTCCGGACCGTAGTCGCCGAGGTGGATCCAGCCGGTCTTCTTGTCCACGGCGAACCGGAACGGGTTGCGGAAGCCCATCGCGTAGATCTCGGGCCGCGTCTTGTCGGTGCCCGGCGCGAACAGGTTGCCCGCCGGGACGGTGTACGAGCCGTCACCCGAGACCTTGACGCGGACGATCTTGCCGCGCAGGTCGTTGGTGTTGGCCGAGGAACGGCGGGCGTCGAACGCGGGGTTGCGGTCGGGGCGCTCGTCGATCGGGTTGTAGCCGTCCGAGGCGAACGGGTTCGTGTCGTCCCCCGTGGACAGCAGCAGGTTGCCCTGCGCGTCGAAGTCGATCTCGCCGCCCGCGTGGCAGCACAGGCCGCGGTCGGCCGGGATCTGGAGGATCCGCTGCTCGCTGGCCAGGTCCAGGGTGCCGTTGTCGGCCAGCTTGAAGCGCGACAACTGGTTGTGGCCCTGGAACGGCGCGAAGTCCGCGGCGGTCCCGCTCTCCGGCGCGTCACCGGCCGGGGTGTCCAGCGGCGGCGCGTAGTAGAGGTACACCCACTTGTTGGTGGCGAAGTCCGGGTCGACCGCGATCCCTTGGAGGCCGTCCTCGTCGTGGTTGTAGACCGACAGCGTCCCGGCCAGCGACGTCGTCGCCTCCGGAGTGGTCAGCCACACGCGACCGTCGCGGGAGGTGTGCAGCACCCGGCGGTCGGGCAGGACGGCGAGCGCGATCGGCTCCCCGGTCTTCTCCTCGCCCAGCGCGAGGGTGATCTGGTCGAAGTCCGCGTCGGTCGGCGGCTCGTTCGGCGTCGTGGTCCCCGGCGCGCAGTCCGCCCGCACGGCGCCCGCCGCGTAGCGGATGCCACCCAGCAGGTGCTGCCGGAACGCCGGGTCCGCGTAGGACTCCTTGGTGTGGCCCATGCCCGTGTACCAGGACCGGCCGCCGCCCTGCGGGTGGCACCACGCGATCGGGTGGTCGCCCGCGGGATCGGTGGGCGTGTAGCTGGTCTCGTCCAGTGCCGCCAGCACGTGCACGGCCGAGCGCGGGTTGCTCCGGTAGCTGTACCACTCGTCGGTGCGCGTCCACTTGGCGGGCAGGTGCGCCGTCGAGGCGTGGTCGTGGTCCTCGACCAGCACGTCGGCCTGCTGGATCGCCGGGTGGGACTTGAAGTAGGCGCCCACGAGGTCGCCGTACCAGGGCCAGGAGTACTCGGTGTCCGCGGCGGCGTGCACGCCCGCGTAGCCGCCGCCGTCCTGCACGAACCGCTCGAACGCGGCCTGCTGGTCGGCGTTGAGCACGTCGCCGGTCGTCGACAGCCACACGACCGCGTCGAACCGGTCGAGGTTGGCGTCGGTGAACGCGCCCGCGTCCTCGGTCGCCTCCACGGTGAACTCGTTGGCCGCGCCGAGCGCCTGGATCGCGGCGATCCCGTCCGGAATGGAGTCGTGCCGGAACCCGGCCGTCTTGGAGAACACCAGGACGTGCTCGCCGTCCGGGTGGGCCGCGGCGGGCGCGGCGAGGCCGACGAGCCCGGTCAGCAGGGCCAGTGCGGCGACGCCGAGGCGGGCCGCCGGTGGTCGTAGGTTCGGGGGTGGTGTCCGCAACTGCGGGTCGTGCTCCACGCTTCGCTTACCACGCACGGGTATTCTCTCCTCGTTCTCACCGAACTGGGAACCGCGGAAGCTGGGAGACCTCCTTTCGCGTCGCGGGGGGGGGGGGGCCCCGCCCCCCCCCGGCCCCCCCCCCGGGCCCCCCCGGGCGCTGTCCGGCTAGGCCGGTGCGGTGAAGGTGTAGCTGCCCGACGGCAGCCGGTAGGTCGCCGCCCCGGCCGAGTACCCGAAGGGCACCGCCTGCGCCGGGGCCGTGACGGCCGAAGCCGACCCGGCGGGCACCTTGACCGTGGCCGACGCCCCGGCGGGCACCCGGACCTTGAGGGTCAGCACGCCGCCCGAGATCGACCAGTCGCTGACCGCCTGCCCGTACGGCGTCTCGTACGCCGACTTCGCCGACGTCAGACCGCCACCCGGCTTCGGCGCGACGAGCACCGACCTGTAGCCGGGCGACGCCGGACCGAGGCCGCCGACCTGCCGGTAGAGGAAGTCGCCGACCGAGCCGAGGCCGTAGTGGTTGAAGGAGTTCATCCCGGCGTCCTGGAGGCTCCCGTCGGTGCGGATGCCGTCCCACCGCTCCCAGATCGTGGTGCCGCCCTTGGCCAGCATGTAGCCCCAGCCGGGGTAACCCGGCTGCAACAGGACCTGGTACGCGATGTCCGACCGGCCGTGGTCGGTCAGCACCGGCAGCAGGTTCTCCACGCCGAGGAAGCCCACGGTCAGGTGGCCGCCGGAGGCCGCGATCTTCGCGACCAGCTTGTCCACCAACGACTGCACGCGGTTGGCGGGCACCAGCCCGAACGCCAGCGCCAGCACGTACCCGGTCTGCGTGTTGCCCGACACCGTGCCGTCGGCGGCCACGAACCTCGCCGTGAACGCCGCCCCGACCTGGTCGGCCAGCGTCGCGTACTTGGCGGCGTCCGCCGTGCGCCCGGTCGCCTGCGCCATCCGCGACACGAGCCGCGCGGACCACCCGAGGTAGGCCGTGGAGATCAGGTTGCGGGCCGTGTCGTCGTTGACGTTGAGCCAGTCGCCGAACCCGCCGTCGTCGCGGATCAGGCCCGAGTCCGCGGTGGACCGCAGGTACTCGATCCACCGGGCCATCGCCGGGTACGCCTCGTCGACCACCCGGAGGTCGCCGGACCGCTGCCACAGGGTGTAGGGCACGATCACGCCCGCGTCGCCCCAGCCCGCGATCCCCTGCCCCGCGCCGAGGTCCGGCGCGGTGTTGGTGAACGCGCCGTCCGCGTGCTGGGCGTCGGTGAGGTCGTCGGCGTACTTGTTCAGGAACGACGACATGTCCATGTTGAACGTCGACGTGGCCGCGAACGCCGCGATGTCACCGGTCCAGCCCAGCCGCTCGTTGCGCTGCGGGCAGTCCGTCGGCAGCGACAGCATGTTGGAGCGCTGCCCCCACAGGATCGCCTGCTGCACCTGGTTGAGCATCGGGTTGGACGTGGTCAGGGTGCCGATCTGGGCGGCGGCGGTCCACGCGGTGCGGCCGGTGATCGCCGACGCGGTCGGGGTGCCGGGGAACCCGGTCACCTCGACGTACCGGTAGCCGTGCACGGTGAACCGCGGCTCGTAGGTCTCCGTCCCGTTGCCGGACAACGTGTACGTGTCCGTGCCGAGCCCGTCGATGCGCAGGTTCGTCGTGTACAGCGTGCCGTCGGCGTTGAGGATCTCGCCGTGCCGCATGGTCACCACGGTGCCCGCCGGGCCCGCGACCCGCAGCCGGTTCCACCCGGTGGCGTTCTGGCCGAGGTCGAAGATCCACACACCGGGCTTGGGCTGGGTGATGGCGATCGGCGTGCGGTCCTGCTGCACCCGGACACCCTCGTCCACCTGGGACACCAGCTTCGGCGCGGCGTCGGTCCGCACGCCGACCGCGCCCCACGAGCTGTCGTCGAAGCCCGCGCCGTCCCAGCCGCCGGGCAGCTTGCGGGCGTCGTAGCGCTCGCCCATCTGCATGTCGTCGGCGGTGATCGGTCCCGCCGTGTACTTCCAGCTGCTGTCGGTCCCGACGACCTGCGTGGTGCCGTCGGTGAACGTCAGCCGCAGCTGGGCGGAGTACCACGGCTTGGGGCCGTAGCTGCCCGCGCCGTACCAGGCGATGGTCCCGGCGTACCAGCCGTTGCCCAGCCACGCGCCCAGGGCGTTCGTCCCCTGGACGATCCGGCCGGTCACGTCGTACTCCTTGTACTGCAAGCGCTTCCCGTAGTCGGTCCAGCCGGGCGCGAGCACGTCGTCGCCGACCTTCGCGCCGTTGAGCCTGGTCTCCTGCAAGCCGAGCGCGGTGGTGAACAGGCGGGCCGAGGCGACCGGCTTGCCCACGGTGAACGCCTTGCGCAGCAACGGGGACGGCGTGGTCTGCGGGACGGCGACGCCGCTCCCCCACGGCCCGGAGCCGTAGGCCGCGGCCACCTGGGCGGCGGGCCAGGACGAGTCGTTGAAGCCCGGCTGCTCCCAGCCGGAGGCCGCGGTCTGCGAGGACTTCCAGGACCCGTCCGTGCTCGCGACCACGGTCCCGGCCACGACGAGCCGGGCGATCACGCCCGCGGGCGACTGGCTGGTGTTCTGGCCGGACAGCGCGATCGTGTTCGCCCCGGCGCGCAGGCGGCTCGCGACGTCGACGACGGCCGCCGTCTTCCACGAGTCCGCGACCCGCGGCGAGGTGCTGACCTGCGTGCCGTTGACCCACACGTCCACGGTGTCGTCACCGGTGACGATCAGGCTGGCCACGGTCGGCGCGGCGCCGAGGGTGACGGTCTTGCGGAAGTACCGGGTGGCGGCGGGCACTCCGCCCGCCGGATCGCCCTCGGGGTACCAGATCCAGTTCGCGCCAGTGAGCCCCTGCGGGTTCCCCGGCTGGCCGATGAAGGCGGCCTGCCACTCCGACGCGGGAGCGAGGAGGCCGGTCTCGAAGGACCGCACCGCGCCCCAGCCGCTCGCCTTGCCCTGGGTGTCCCAGACCTTGGCGCGCCAGAAGTAGCGGGTCTGCGACTTCAGCGCCGCGCCGGCGTAGACCACGTCCACGGACTGGCCGCTCGCCACGGAGCCGCTGTCCCAGAGGTCGCCGGTGCCCGCGTTCGCCAGCGCGGCGGTGCTCGCGACGATCACCTGGTAGGTGCCCTGCGCCTGGCCGCCGGAGCCGTCGAGCTTCCAGCCGAACCGGGGCCGGGCGGTGTCGACGCCGAGCGGCTCGACCTTGCGCTCGGTGGTGCCGTTGCCGACGCTCAACGGCGACGCGGCGGAGGGATCGGGGGCGACGACCCGGCTCGCCCACGGCCCGGTGCCGTACGCGCCGAGGTCCGCCACGGCGGGCCAGCCGCCGTCGTTGAAGCCCGGCTGCTCCCAGCCCTCGGCCGGCGTCTGCGAGGCCTTCCACGCGCCGTCGGTGGTGAAGTCGACCGTGCCGCCCGCGGCGACCACCCGGACCCGGCCCAGCACGCCCGCCGGGCCGGTGGAGCTGTTGCGCGCCACCACGGCGAGCGTGTTCGCGCCGGTCACGAGCGCGGACCGCAGGTCGACGTGGATCGCCTTGGTCCACGCGTCGACCTCGCGCGTCGAGGACGCCAACGGGGTGCCGTTGAGCCAGACGTCGACCGTGTCGTCGCCGGTGACGACGAACTGGGCCTCCGTGACGGCGCCCGCCGGGACGGTGAACGCGCGGCGGAGGTACCGGTCGGCCGCCGGGGCCGAGACGGCGGGACTGCCCTCCGGGAACCAGACCCAGTGGGCGTTGGCCAGGCTGACCGGGGTGGCGGCGAGCGCCGCCGGGCTGGCGAGCGTGGTCGAGACGAGGAGGAGGGCGAGGCTCGCGACGAGGACGCGCAGGGGTCCTCGTCGTGTGCTGGGGGCACGTCGCATTCTGGGCTCCGCGGATGTCGAGAGCAGGGGACTCGAGGCATCGATCTGACGATTAAAACGTTTCAATTACGGCACGGTGAAGAAGCTAGGTGATGCGAGTCACAGCCGTCAACCGCCGTACTGCCGACCCGCCCGACCCCCGCCGTCGAGCCCGGAGCCGTTCGGCGCAACGGCCGCCGCCGATCGCCCGTTCGCCCCTGGCGACTTTCGCGGTTAATCAATCAAGCTTCTCTGTCCCGGCCAAGAATGCGCACAATCGTTGACAGCACTGGATGACACTCCTATGGTCCAGGTGCTTACGCGGTTAAGTTCACCGGGTAATCCGTGGTCGCACCCCTCACCCCTGCCCGAGGAGGCCGTTCCATGTCCCGCTCACCCCTGCTCGTCGAGCCGCCGCGATGACCCGCTCGGCGGTCGCCTGCGCGCTCCTGCTCGTCGCGTCCCTGCTCGTCCCCACGTCGGCGCGGGCGTTCCCCACCTCGACCCGCGCGGCCCTGATCGACTACCTCACCGGCATCTCCGGCCAGTACACGCTGTCCGGCCAGCACAACCGGGAACCCAACTCCGACCCCACGAAGTACACCCGCGTGGCCCAGTCGATCACCGGCCAGACCCCCGGACTGTGGGGCGGTGACTTCCTGTTCCAGGCCGACGACGTCGCCCACCGGCAGTCGATGGTCGACGAGGCGATCCGGCAGTGGCGCGGCGGCTCGGTGGTCGCCCTGACGTGGCACCTCTGCCCGCCCACCACCGGCTCCACCTGCGACTGGGACAACACCATCAAGTCGCACCTGAACGACCAGCAGTGGAGCCAGCTCGTCACCGACGGCACGGCGCTCAACACCGCGTTCAAGAACCGGTTGAACGAGGCCGTGCCCTACCTGCGGCAGTTGCAGAACGCGGGCGTGCCCGTGCTGTGGCGGCCGATCCACGAGATGAACGAGGGCTGGTCGTGGTGGGGCGGGCGTCCCGGAGCCGACGGCAGCCGCAAGCTGTACCAGATCGTCCACGACCACCTCACGAAGACGCAGGGGCTGACGAACCTGGTGTGGGTGTGGAACGTCAAGGACGTCAACATGGGCTCGATCTCCCAGTACTGGCCGGGAGCGTCCTACGTGGACGTGGCAAGCCTGGACGTGTGGGCGAAGCTCGAACCCAGCGCGTCGGACTACCAGGCGATGCTGTCCATCGCGGGCGGCAAGCCCATCGCGCTGGCCGAGGTCGGCCGGGTGCCCAGCCCCGCGCTGATGAACGCCCAGCCGCGGTGGGCGTGGTGGATGGTGTGGGCGGAGTGGCTCACCGACCCCGCGTACAACACCAACGCGGCCGTGCAGCAGTCGTACTTCGCGCCCCGCGTGCTCAACCGCGGCGAGTTCACCGTGCCCGGCGGCGGCGGTGGTGGTTCGCGCACCGGGCCGATCACCGGGCTCGCGGGCAAGTGCGTGGACGTGGCCGGGGCCAACCCGGCCGACGGCACGCAGGTGCAGCTGTACACGTGCAACGGCAGCGGCGCGCAGCAGTGGACCGTCGGGACGGACGGCACGGTCCGCGCACTGGGCGCGTGCCTCGACGTGAACGGCGGCATCAACGCCGACGGCACGAAGATCCAGCTGTGGACGTGCCTGTCGGGCAACACGCACCAGCAGTGGACGCAGAACGGGACCACCTTGCGCAACCCCGAAACCGGCCGCTGCCTGGACGCCACCGGCCAGTCCAGCGCCGACGGCACGAAGCTGCAACTCTGGACGTGCAACGGCCAGACGAACCAGAACTGGACGCTGCCGAGCGGGACCGCGCGGTGCACGGCCACCCCCGGCGAACGGATCCTGCCGGTCACGTTCGCCGGGACCACCTACCCGGTCACCACCTACGTCCCCGCCGGAACCACAAGCCCGCTCCCGGTCGTGCTGAACCTGCACGGCAGCACCAGCACGGGCCCAGGGCAGCTCGCGTACAGCGGCATGAAAGCCGCCGCCGACCGGGACAAGTACGCCGTCATCGCCCCGAGCGGCGCGATCCCCAGCGGGAGCGGCTACGTCTGGAACGTCCCCGGCGTCGGCGCTCCACCCGCGGGGGCACGCGACGACGTGGCGTTCCTGGACCAAGTGGTCGCCACGCTCGCCGCTCCCCTGTGCGCCGACACCACCCGCGTCTACGGCACCGGCTACTCCGGCGGCGGTCGGATGGTGTCGGCCTACGCGTGCGCCCGTCCCGGCAAGGTCGCCGCCATCGCCCCGGTGGCGGGCCTGCGGGCGGGTCGCCCCGACCCGAACGACACCACCCGTCCGGACACCGTTTCCTGCCAACCGGGCCGCGGTGTTCCAGTGATCGCGTTCCACGGTCAGCAGGACGCCACGAACCCGTACGCGGGTGGTGGCAGTGATGTGTGGCGGTACTCCGTGCCCGCGGCGCAGCAGCGGTGGGCGGCCATCGACGGCTGCGGTCCGACTCCCACCACCACGGCGGTTTCCGCGCACGTCTCCCGGATCGCGTACACCGGGTGCGGCGCGGACGTGGTCCTCTACGCCGTGTCCGACGGCGGCCACACCTGGCCGGGCGCGCCGACCGAGTCCGCGGGCAACGGCACGACCACCCGCGAGATCGACGCCAACACCCTGATGTGGCAGTTCTTCCAGCGCTACACGGGCGGTGCCGCGTGACCCGCCGCTGGGCCGCGGCGCTGGCCGTCGCCGCGCTCCTGACCACCGCCCCGGCCCCCGCCTCGGCCACCACCACCGCCGCCGACGTGGTGGGCTACCTCGCGTCCATCAGCGGCCGGAACACCCTGTCCGGCCAGCAGGACGGCCCGAGTTCGGCGCCGTGGACGTGGCAGAACAAGGTCCACGACATCACCGGCGAGTACCCCGGCGTCTGGGGCGGCGACTTCGCCTTCGAGCAGACCGACGTCAACGCCCGCGCGACCGTGGTCGCCCAGGCCAAGGCCGTGTGGGCGGCGGGCTCGATCCCCGCGCTCATGTGGCACTCGTGCCCGCCCACGGTCGCCACGACGTGCCACTGGGACTGGGGCGACGGCGCGATCCGCAGCACGCTGTCCGAGTCGCAGTGGACCGAGCTGGTCACGGACGGGTCCGCGCTCAACCGGCGGTGGAAGCAGCGCCTCGACGAGGCCGTGCCCTTCCTGCGGGACCTGAAGAACAGCGGCGTCCCGGTGCTGTGGCGGCCGATCCACGAGATGAACGAGGGCTGGTCGTGGTGGGGCGGCCGTCCCGGCGCGAACGGGAGCCGCAAGCTCTACCAGATCACCCACGACTACCTCGCGAACACCCAGGGCCTGACGAACCTCGTGTGGGTGTGGAACGTGAAGGACATCGCGGGCGGCGCGGCGCACCTGTCCGACTACTGGCCCGGTTCGTCCTACGTGGACCTAGCCACGCTGGACGCGTGGTCCAACAAGCAGCCCACGGCGGAGTACTACCAGGCGATGCTGTCCGTCGCGGGCGGCAAGCCGATCGCGCTCGCCGAGGTCGGCACCGTGCCCACCCCGCAAACCCTGGCCGCGCAACCGAGGTGGACGTACTTCAGCGTGTGGATCGGCTGGCTCACCGATCCGGCGTGGAACGACAACGAGTCCGTCAAGCGCACCTACTACGACGGCCGGGTCCTCAACCGCGGCGAGGTCCACCTCACCCCGCCGTCCACCCGCACCGGCCCGATCACCGGCATCGGCGGCAAGTGCGTCGACGTCCAGGCCGCGAACCCGGCCAACGGCACGCCGGTCCAGCTCTACACCTGCGACGGCGGCACCGCGCAGCGCTGGACGGTCGGCACCGACGGCACCGTGCGGGCACTGGGCAAGTGCCTCGACGTCACCTCGGCGGGCACGGCCAACGGCACGGCAGTCCAGCTCTACGACTGCAACGGCACGGCCGCCCAGCAGTGGACGGCCACCGGAACCCGGCTGGTCAACACCGGCTCCGGCCGCTGCCTCGACGCCGTCGGCAAGGCCTCGGCCGACGGCACCCGCCTCCAGATCTGGGACTGCACGGGGAACTCCAACCAGGCCTGGACGCTGCCCGCGTGACCCCGTGGGTGGTCGGGTCCCCCGCCCGGCCACCCACCTATACTGGGGCTCCTGACTTTCCGGGGAGCGACCGTGTCCGTGTCGAGCGACGAGTTCTTCCACCTCCTCACCACCCTCGTGGACGTGCAGCGCGCGGACGGCGCGCAGTACAGCTCGTTCAGCGTGAGCGGCAAGCGCTTCGGCTACTACTGGCCCCGCACGCAGACCGTCGGTCTCAAGCAGACCATCACCGAACAGCTCGCACTGGTGGCCGAACGCCCGGACGTGTTCGAGGAGCAGTTCACGTCCGGCGGCTTCGGCTGGGTCGTCGTCTACCTCGACGGCGTCGAGGCCGACGAACTGGCCGAACTGCTCTTCGAGGCCTGGCGCCTGTCCGCACCGGAAGACCTGGTCGCTACCGTGCCCGACCTGGCCCTGTCCCGCCAGACCACCCCGCGCCGCCGCGGCAAGCGGGCGTAGCCGCTACCGCGCGACGGTCAACTCGACGTCGTGGTCGCGGCACCACCGCGTGACGTCGTCGGTGGCGCGCTCGGTGACGACCACGTCCACGCGGTCGAGCGAGCACACCGAGACGAAGTCGCTGACGCCGAACTTGCTGCTGTCCAACGGAACGACGACCCGGCGGGCCCGGTCGATGACGGCCTGCTTGACCTGAGCCTCGGAGACGTCCGCGACGGTGAGCCCGTCCTCGGTCAGCCCGCTCGCGCCGACGAAGGCGATGTCGACGGTGAACCGGGCGAGGTTGTCCAGGGCGACCGGGCCGATGAGCGACCCGCCGAGCGGCCGGACCTGACCGCCGATCAACGTGTGCCGGACGCCCGGTCGGTCCGCGACGAGCGAGGCCACACCGAGCGCGTTGGTGAGGACGGTGACGTCCGAGAGGTCCTCGGCGATCGCCTGCACGGTGGTGCCGGAGTCGAGGAACACCGACGCGCCACGGGTGATCTCGTCGCGGCACGCGCGGGCGATGAGCCGCTTGGCCTCCAGGTGGTGGCCGCCGCGGTCGTGGAACGGCACCTCGTGCCGCGGCTCCACGGCGATCGCGCCGCCGTGGGTGCGGCGCAGCAGCCGACGCCGCTGGAGTTCGTCGAGGTCCTTGCGGATGGTCGGCTCGGTGACCCCGTACGCCTCGACGAGGTCGGCCAGCCGCACCCGGCCCCGCGCCGCGACGGTGTCGGCGATGCTCCGACGCCGTTCCTCGGCGAAGACGGGGTGGTCGTTCGACATGGTCGACACTGTAGCCGGCTACGGTTCCGGGTCCGACGACCCGAGCGCGGCGGCGACCTCGCGGTGGACGGCGGTCCGGTGCTCGGCGGGGTCCACTCCCTTGTGCGGCACCAGGGTCAGCCGCGCGCCGGGGATCCACGTGGTGAGCGTGCGGGCCAGTTCCTCGGGGTGCACCGGGTCGCCGGGAGCGGCGAGGACGAGCGTGGGCACGCGGAGGTCGGCGTACGCCTCGCGGTTCGGCAGCGGCAGGTCGTGGGGCAGCTCGGCCAGCACCCTGGACCGCGCGACGGCGTGGGGGCGGGCGAACTGGCCGAGCAGGGACGCCGCCATGGCGGGCGAGGTGTCCACGACGGACAGGTACTCGGGTGTCGTCCGGAACGCGTCGAGGCCCGCTTCGGGGCCGAGGGTGCGCAGGAGGTCGGCGATCCGGCCGAACGGGGCGAGGTTCGGCGCCGGGCTCACGTCCAGCCACGCGGGCCGGACGAGGACCAGCCGCTCCACGAGGTCCGGTCGGGTGGCGGCCAGGGTCGTGGCCACGCCCGCGCCCATCGAGACCCCGACCACCGGCACCGGCCCGCCGAGGCGCGGCGAGTCGAGGAGGTCGGCGACCAGCGCGGCGAAGGCGGCGAACGACACCGGCTGGTCGTCTGTGAGGTCCATGTCGCCGTGGCCCGGCAGGTCCGGGGCGATCCGCGTGGCGCGGACGTCGGCGGGGAGGAGGTCGAGCGACTGCGCCCGACTCCCGCCGAGGCCGTGCAGCAGGACGGCCGTCACCGGGCCGCCGCCTCGGCGTGCCAGCGGAGCAGGTCGGCGTGGACGCGCGGGGCGTCCTCCTCGGAGGCGTCCTGGACGATCATCGGCCCGGCGGCGACCCGGTCCAGTTGGGCGAACAGCGCCGGGTAGTCCATCAGGCCAGCGCCCGCCGCGGCGTAGCCGGACTCGACGACGTCCTTGGCCTGGGTGCCGAGGATCCGCGCGCCGAGCAGGTCCACGGCCTCGCCGACGATCTCGTCCTGCCGGGCGACCGTGTGCGGCGTGAGCAGGTTGGCGGGGTCGAGCACGATGCCGATCGGGGCGTCGTCGCCGAGTTCGGCGAGCAGGCGGGCGGCGGCCTGCGCGTCGCGGACGACGTTGCCGTGCTCGGGTTCGACGCCCAGCCGGACCCCCGCAGCGCGGGCGGCGTCGAGCAGCGGGTCCAGGGTGCGCCGCAGGTCGTTCCACGCGGCGGGATCGGTGTTGTCCGGGTGGGCCCGCCACATGTTCTCCGGGTCGCGGGTGCCCGTGCACAGGGTGAGGACGTCCGCGCCGAGCACGCCGATCAGCTCGATCAGCCGGACGGCCTGCTCGGTCTGGCGACGGCGCAGCCCGGTGTCGGGGTGGATGGCGTTGAACGTCCCGGACACGCTGGGGATGGCCAGGCCCGCGGCGTCGAAGGCCGCGCGCACCTCGGTGAAGCGGGCGTCCTCGACGTCGACCGCCAGGGTCGGCAGGCCGATCGCGGCGAAGTTCCAGTGCGCCAGGGCGTAGCCCGCTCCGGCGACGGCCGTGGCCACCTCCGCGGGCGTGCGGCGGGGGAAGGTGCGGGCGAAGATGCCCAGCCGGGGAGCCAGGTCGCTCACAGCGCCACCTCGACGCCGGTCTCGACGGCGGTGGCCGTGGCGTCGATGAGCCGCACGGCCTGCACGCCGTCGTCGACGTCCGGGTCCGGCGCACCGCCTTCCCGGATGGCGCGAGCGAACGCCTCGACCTGGCGCTCGTAGGCGTCACCGTCGGTGAGTTCCGGAACGGTCGTGGCGCCGTCGACGTACGCGTGGACGGTGGAAGCGCGGCGGTAGAACGGGAAGTGCGTGTCCACCCGCACCGAGCCGTGCGCGCCGAACACCTCGATCCCCTCGGACGGCAGGCCGGGCACGTCGACCGTGATGCCGACGGTGCCGACCGCGCCGGACGCGGTGGTCAGCAGGACCTGCCACGTCTGGTCGCGGCCGTCCTCGCGGTGCCGCACGACCACGGAGGCGACGTCGCCGAGCAGGAACCGGACCGTGTCGAAGATGTGCGAGCCGTGCGTCGCGAGCAGGTAGCGGCGGCGGTCCGCCTTGAAGGCGGCCTCGGTCTCGCGCGCCGCGGGGTCCGCGTGGACGTGCGGGAACAGCGTGGCCTCGATGCCGGGGCGCAGGTCGCCGATGCGGTACCAGGCGGTGAACGAGCGGGGGCCGCCCAGGCGTTCCGCGACGAACCGCCGGGCGTACTGGAGGCCCTGGTCGTGGCGCTTCATCGCGCCGACCTGGAGCACCAGCCCGGTCCGGTGGACCAGGTCCGCCAGGTCTTGGGCCTCCTGGACCGTCGTGGCCAGGGGCTTCTCCACCAGCACGTGCTTGCCCGCCGTGAGCGCCTCGGCGGCGATCGAGCGGTGGAACCGGTCGGGAGCGGCGACGATGACCGCGTCGACCGACGGGTCCTGGAAGACCTCGGCCTGGTCGGTGTGCGCCGAGGGCACGCCGTAGCGCCGCGCCACGGCGTGGACCACGTCCTCGCTCGGGTCGCACACGGCCACCAGGTCGACCCCGTCCGCCTTCTCCAGCGCGGGCAGGTGCGCCACCTGGGCGATCCGCCCGCAGCCGATCAGGGCCAGCCGGGTCACGCTCTCCCTTGACACGGTCGCGTCCTTCCTGTTCGGTCGGATTCGAAACCATTCGAACCAAACCGAATCAAAACGAATGCCCCTTGTCAAGGAAGGCCCGACGATGGACCGTGCGCTCGGGATCGACATCGGCGGCACGAAGATCGCGTGCGGCCTGGTCCACCCGGACGGGACGGTCGACGAGGTCGCCACGATCCCCACCGCCGGGACCGGGCAGGCCGTCGTCGACCAGGTCGTCGCCCTCGTCGACGACTACCGGAGCCGGCATGCCCCGACCGCCGTGGGACTCGTCGTGCCCGGCGGGGTGGACCCGCGCACCGGGATCGTCACCGCCGCGGCGAACCTCGACTGGACCGACCTGGACCTCGCGGCCGCCCTCCGACTGCCGCCCTCGGTCACCGTCCACGTCGACAACGACGCCGACGCGGCCGCGTGGGCCGAACACCGCTTCGGCGGCCACCCGCGCGGGGACTCGCTCGTGCTGATCACCGTCGGCACCGGCATCGGCGGGGGCATCGTCGTCGACGACCGGGTCGTCCGGGGAGCCACCGGCGCGGGCGGCGAGATCGGCCACCTCCCCCTGGTCCCTGCGGGCAGACCGTGCGAGTGCGGCTCGCGGGGCTGCTGGGAGCAGTACGCCAGCGGCCGCGCCCTGCACCGCGCCGCACAGGCGGCAGGCTGGCCCACCGGCCACGCCGCACTCCGAGAAGCACTGCGCGGCACCACGTCCGCGACCGAGGTGGTCACCGAGATCACCACCCACCTGGTCCACGGCATCACGATCCTGACCGCCGTCCTCGACCCGGCCCAGGTCCTGCTCGGCGGCGGCCTCGGCACCGACCCCGCGTTCCAGCACTTCGTCCACACCGCCGCGGCGGCCACCAAGCCCACCAAACCCCGCGCTCAAGTCCCGATCCGTCCCGCCACGCTGGGCACGCACGCGGGCGTCATCGGCGCAGCCGACCTCGCCAGGACCGCTACGCCACGGCGTGGGGACCGCGGAGCACGGCGAGGTGGAAGTCGCGGCGGGCGGTGAATCCCAGGGTCTCGTAGAGGCGGATGGCGTTGGTGTTGGTGGCTGTCACGTGGAGGAACGCGGTGTCGCCCCGGTCGGTGGCGGTGGCGATCAGTGCGCGGACGAGGCTGGTGCCCAAGCCTTGGCCGCGGTAGGCCGGGGAGGTGCAGACGGCGCTGATCTCGACCCAACCCGAGGGGCGCATGCGTTCGCCTGCCATGGCGGTCAGCACGCCGTCCTGGCGGATGCCCAGGTAGGTGCCCATCTCGATGGTGCGCGGCAGGAACGGGCCGGGTTTGGTGAGGGCCGCCAGGTCGAGCATCTCCGGGACGTCCTCGGGGCCCAGGCGGACGGCGCGGGGGTCCGGTGCGCCCTCGGCGGTGGGGGACGCGGTCATCTGCACGAGGTCGAACTGGTCGACGACGGTCCAGTCGTCGGGCACCGAACCCGACCGGTGCGGGTAGGCGGCGGTGTCGGGGCCCAGCAGGTGGGCCGCGTCGTTCCAGTCCTCCACCGTGGGGTCGTCGGGCAGGCCGAGGAACGGCGACACGTCGGCCGGGTAGCGCAGGGCGCGACCGCGGGTGAGGGCGAGGTGGGCGTGAGCGGGAGAGGACAGGGACCCGTGGACCGGGTTGTCCAGGACGTGCACACCGGCCTGGTTCAGCACAGGACCTCCTTGATCGGCCTCCAGCATCACCCCGGCCGTTACGATGAGGCAAATCGATGCACTTCATCCGGTGATCGGCGGAGTCGATGAGCGTGACCTTGCGTCAACTGGACGTGTTCGTGGCCGTGGCGGACCACGGCGGGTTCGGCGCCGCGGCGGGCGCGCTGGGCATGAGCCAGTCCTCGGTGTCGCACGCGCTCGCCTCGCTCGAGGCCGCGGTGGGCGGCGATCTCGTCGCGCGGGCCACCCCCGTCCGCCCGACCGCGCTCGGCGAGGTCCTGCTCCCCCACGCCCGCGCGACGCTCGCCGCCGCGCGGTCCCTCACGGCCGCCGCGGCCGCGCACACCAGGGCCGCGACCAGCGGGACGATCAGCCTGTCCGTGCCGCCGACCGTGGCGCGCGGTCTGCTGCCGGGGCTGCTGCGGCTGTGGCACGAACGCCTGCCGCACCTGGAGATCACCGTCTTCGAGGCGGTCGACGAGGAGATCCACCAGTGGTTGGAGAGCGGCACGGTCGACGCCGCCTTCCTCATCGACCCGGACCCGCTCCCCCACGGCGCGCTGCACGTGGCGACCGACGTCTACGAGGCCGTGGTCCGCGCCGACCACCCGCTGGCGGGCGAGGACGTCATCGACCTCGCCGACCTGTTGGAGGACCCGCTGCTGGTCACCACGTCCGGGTTCGAGCCGCCGCTGCGCCGCCTGCACGCGCTGGCGGACCTGCCCTACCGGCCCGCCCGGCGCATCCGGGAGCTGATGACGCTGCTGTCCATGGTGGAGGCGGGCATCGGCGTCGGGGTCCTGCCCTCGCTGGCCGCGAGCATGCTGTCGGACACCCTCACGCTGGTCCCGCTGCGGCCCCGGCAGGAGCGCAAGCTCGTGCTGACCGGCCCGACCGCCCGACCGTGGCACCCGAGCGTCCTGGCGATCCGGGACCTCACCGAGGCCGCCGGTCGGGCATCATCCGTGGGATGACAGGTGCGCGGCGGTTCTGGGAGTTGTACGAGTCGGTGCACGCGGTCGTGTACTTCCACCCGACGGCGTTGGCGGCGTTGAGCGACGTGGGGCTGCGCGGGTTCTGGCGGGGGTACTTCGCGCAGCGCGCGGCCCCGTTGGGGGCCGTGGGCGAAGGGCCGGTGCGAGCGTCGTTCTTCGGCTTCTCGGTGGCCATGACGGGACGGGCGCTGCCCGCCGTGTGGGAGCTGGCGTCGCCGGAGGCGGTCCTGGAGGCGCGGCGGGTCGGCGCCGGGCGCGCGGTGGCCGAGTCGTTCGGCGGTGACGTCGCCGGGCTCGCGGACGACCTGTGGGCGGTCGTGGCGGGGATGCCGTGCGACGGGCGGGTGCTGGCGGCGGCGAACGCCGCTCTGCTGCGGCCGGAGGACCCGTTCGAACGGCTGTGGCTGGCGACGACCGTGCTGCGCGAGCACCGCGGGGACGGGCACGTGGCGGCGTTGCTCACGGCCGGGCTGACCGGGCTGGAGTCGTTGGTGCTGCGGGCTTCCTCCGACCTGGAGCGCTCGGTGCTGCAACCCGCGCGCGGGTGGACCGACGACGAGTGGTCGGCCGCGGCGGAGGCGTTGGCGGAGCGGGGCCTGGTGCGCGACGGGCGGATCAGCGACGCGGGGCGGCGGCTGCTCGACGAGGTCGAGCGGGTCACGGACGTGCTCGCGTGGGACGGCTGGACGCGAGCCGGGGGCACGGCGGACGTGGTGGAGCGGTTGCACGGCCCGGCGGTGGCGTGCCAGGCCGTGCTGCCCGCGGTGAACCCGATCGGGCTGGGGAAGCTCGACTAGCGCGCCGAGTCGTCCACCTGGACCGGGTAGCCCGCCCGCAGCACCGCGACCGTGGCCGGCGGGGTGATCAAGCACGCCGTGCCCGCCGTCGGCACCGGGAGGTGGTCGCGGTAACCCTCGTGGGTCCACGTGGTCAGGTGATCGTCGACCACCACCGCCGGGATGTCGTCGAGCAGCACGAACACGCCGTCCGGCAAGTCCCTCCACGGCAAGGCGTGCAGACGGCGGCGGTGGGTACCGCGGACGATCCGCTCGTCGTGCAGCCGCCGGTTCATCTCCCGCGCCGACGCGCCGCCCCACGCCTCCTGGTACGCCAGGTAGCCGGGGCGGCGGCACTCGCCGCACGGGCGGTGTCCGGCGGCGAACGACACGGCCTCGTCGTGGAAGAACAGGTGCGTCCACCGGCGGGGCAGCCACTGCTCGCGCCGCCGGTCGCGGAACTCCAGCGCGCAGGTGATCCAGAGGTCGCCCGCGTGCCGCCGCACGATCTCCCGGCCCTCGTGCAGGACTCCCCGGTTGCCGGTCCACGCGCCGCGCAGCGGGATCGCGACGATCTCGCCCAGCGGCGTCACCCGGTTCCGGGCCGGGGAGTCCACGGCTAGAACAGCCTGCCGTCGTCGGCCGCGGGCGGTTCCTCCAGTGCCAGCAGGAAACGCTTGCGCTCCAGGCCTCCCGCGTAGCCTGTGAGGCCGCCGCTCGCCCCCACGACCCGGTGGCACGGCACGATGATGCTGATCGGGTTCCACCCGTTGGCGTTGCCGACGGCCTGCGCGGCTCCCGGTTCGCCCAACTCGGCGGCCAGTTGGCCGTACGTGCGGGTCTCGCCGTGCGGGATCTTGGTCAGCAGCGCCCACACCCGGCGTTCGAACCCGCTGCCGCGCGGGGCCAGCGGGAGGTCGAACTCGGTGCGCTCGCCCGCGAAGTACTCGCCGAGCTGCCGAACGACCTCGGGGAAGGCCGCGTCGTCGCGCGGGCCGAGGTCGGTCACGCGCGGGCGGCGCTTGTGGCCGTCGAAGTAGAGGCCCACGAGGGACTCGCCGTCGCCGACGAGCGTCAACGGGCCCACCGGGCTGTCGATCAAGGCGTGCTTCACGCCGCGGCCTCCATGGTCAGCAGGAGCCGCTTCGCGTCCTCGCCGCCGCGGTAGCCGCCGAACGAGCCGTTCGAGCGGACGACGCGGTGGCACGGGACCACGAGCGGGATGGGGTTGGTCGCGCAGGCGGTGCCGACCGCGCGGACGGCCTTCGGGCTGCCCGCGGCGGTCGCGACCTGCGCGTAGCTCTCGGTCCGGCCGTAGGGGATGTCGACGAGGTGTTCGAGGACCGAGCGGCGGAACCCCTTGGACAGCCGGAAGTCCAGCGGCACGTCGAAGTCGTGCCGGGTGCCGGCGAAGTACTCGTCGACCTGCCGCGCCACGGCGTCGAGCCGCGCGGGCGCGGCGAGGATCCGGGGGCTCACCAGGGTGGCGAGTTCGGCCAGCACCGCGTCCTGGCCTTCGAGGTCGAAGGCGACGCGGACGAGGCCCGCGCTGGTCGCGGCCAGCAGCAGCGGCCCGACGGGCGAGTCCACGGTGCGGTAGGCCACGTCCAGGAGGCCTTCCCGGTGGGCGGCGGCGACCAGGCGGTCGCGCAGGTGGGCGCCGACGGCCCCGTCCAGCCGGTCGCGCAGTTCGGCGGTGACCGCCTTGTCCCGCAACGCGTCGACGTGCGTCATGACGGCGCTCCTTCCAGTTCGGTGGTCTTCAGGTACCTGGCGCGCAAGGCCTTCATCCCGTCGGCCGCCGCGCGGCGGGCGGCGTCGGCGCTGCCGCCCACGATCGCGGCGACCTCCTGGTACGGCAGGCCGACCAGGTGGTGGTACGCCACGGCCGCGCGCTGCTTGTCCGGCAGCCGGGCCAGCTCGTCCCACAGGTCGCCGTCCCAGTCCTCGGGCCTGCCGGTGCGGCTGTGCTCCTCGGGCGGCTCGCCGACCGGCACGGCCCGGCGGGCCCGCGCGCGGGTGATGTCGACGGCCTTGCGGTGCGCGATCGTGACGAGCCACGCCTCCACGTTGGCGTCGGCGGGCAGTCCGGGATAGGCCTTCAGCGCGGACAGGAACGTCTCGGACCACGCGTCGTCCGCGTCGACCGGCCCCACCACGGCGCGGCAGACCCGGAGCACCACCGGCCCGTACTCGTCCACGATCCGCTCGAACGGTTTCACGATCACATCCAGTAGACGCCGCGGCGACCGGAAACGTGAGGTGCCCGATCACGAACCCGGCACACTAGTCCATTCGGCCGTCCCGGCAGGCCCGCTCCCTATACTGCGCCCCCATGCAGGGGCCGCCGCTCAGCCGTTGGGCAGACCACGTCCGAGCGCTCCCCCGAGCCAGGCGGGACGTCCTGGTCGCGCTGCTGGTCGCGGCGGTGTCGTTCACGCCAGGCCTGGCCGACAAGGGCACCGTCCTGGGCTGGTTGACGCCGCTGCGGGCGTTCGACCTCCTGGCCGCGCTGCTGGTGCTCGCCCACTGCGCGCCACTCGTGGTGCGCGGCCGGGCTCCGGCGCTGTGCCTGCTGCTGGTGTCGTCGGCGTTCTTCGCCTACCAGTACCTGGGTTACCGCCCCACCGCCGCGTCGATCGCGCTGTACCTGGCGCTCTACGGCGCGGGCGCGCACCAGGAGCGGTTCCGCCGCGCCACGGCCGTCACGTGGGTCGCGGTGTACCTCGGCGTGTCGATCGCCCTGGTCGCGGCGGGCTCGCCGTTCACGGTCGTGGAGTACCTGGAGTTCCTCGCGCTGCCCGCGGGCTGCTGGTTGATGGGCACGGCGACCCGGTCGCGGCTGCGGGAGCAGGAACGGCAGCAGGAGCGCGACCTGGAGACGGCCATGCGGGAGGAGCGCGAGCGGATCGCCCGCGAGCTGCACGACGTGGTGACGCACCACGTGACCGCGATGGTCATGCAGGCCGACGCGGCGCAGTACGTGCCGGAGGCGGACCGGGCGGCGGTCGTGGGCGGGCTGGAGGCCATCGGCGGCACCGGGCGGCGAGCGCTCGCGGACCTGCGCGACCTGCTCGGCGTGCTCGCCCCGGCCCACGACGCGCCCGCCGCTCCCCGCGCGCCGACGGCGGGGTTGCTGGGCGACCTCGTGGAGCGGACCCGGCTCACCGGGCAGCCGGTGGACGTGGTGCGCGACGGCGAGCCGCGCCAGGTCGACGGGATCGTGGAACTGGCCGCGTACCGGGTCGTGCAGGAGGCGCTCACCAACGCGCTGAAGCACGCGCCGGGCCGCCGGACCGTGGTCCGGGTGTCGCACGCCGTGCCCGACGAGGTGACGGTCGAGGTGACGACGGCGGGCGGTCCCGAACCCGTCCCAAGGCCACCGGAGTCCGGGCGCGGGCTGGCCGGGTTGCGGAGGCGGGTGTCCCTCGTGGGCGGGGAGTTGACCGCGCGGCGCGACGACGACGGCGGGTTCGTCCTGCGCGCCCGGCTGCCGACCAGGTCCGGTGCCGTGTGACCACCAGGGTGCTGGTCTGCGACGACCAGGCGATGATGCGCGCGGGCTACGTGACGATCCTGGGCGCGCAGGCCGACATCGAGGTCGTCGGCGAGGCGGACAACGGGGTCGACGCCGTGCGCGAGGCCCGACGGCTGCGCCCGGACGTGGTCGTCATGGACATCCGGATGCCGAAGCTCGACGGGATCGAGGCCACCCGGCTGATCGCGGGCCCGGAGTCGCCCGACCGCGTCAAGGTGCTCGTGGTGACGACGTTCAACCTCGACGAGTACGTGTTCGAGGCGCTGCGCGCAGGCGCGAGCGGGTTCCTGCTCAAGGACACCCCGCCCGCCGAGATGATCGCGGGCGTGCGGACGATCGCGGCGGGCAACGCGCTGCTGGCCCCCGAGGTCACCCGCGGGCTGATCGGCCGGTACGGCGAGCGGATCCGCGACGACGGCGGCGCGGCCAAGCGGGTCGAGGAGGCGTTGGCGGACCTGACCGCGCGCGAGGTCGAGGTGCTGCGGCTGGTCGCCGCCGGGATGTCGAACGCCGAGATCGCCGACACCCTGTTCCTGGGCCGGGAGACCGTGAAGACCTACGTGTCGCGGATCTTCGCGAAGCTCGACCTGCGCGACCGCGTCCAAGCCGTCGTGCTGGCCTACCGGATCGGCCTCGTCACGCCCGAATGACCGCCGTCCATCCCCCACGGGAGCCATAAACGGCTCACCTCGGGGTGATCCCGCCGCGAGTCCCCGACTCCTAGCGTCGATCTTGTCACCGAGGCGGTGGCGACGACGACGAGGAGAAGAACCCATGACGCGCAAGACCACCCGGCTCGCGGCGCTCACGCTGGCACTGCTGACCGCGGCCACCGCGGTCCCGGCGTCCGCCACGACGTCCGACGTCCGGGAGTTGCGGCGGATCGCCGAGGCGGCCGTCGCCGCCGGGGTGCCGGGCGTGGTGGTCCGGGTCGACACCGGCCGCGGCCCGGCCGTGGAGGTCGTCCGGCAGGCCGCGTGGACCACGGCCGACCACGAGCTGGCCGCGGGCGACCGGTTCCGGATGGGCTCGAACACCAAGACCGTCACGGCGACGCTCGTGCTGCAACTGGTCGGCGAACACCGGCTCGCGCTGGACGACACCGTGGAGAAGTGGCTGCCGGGCCTCGTGCCCAACGGCCGGAACATCACCCTGCGGATGCTGCTCAACCACACCAGCGGGATCGCCGACTACGCGTACGAGGTGCTGCCGGTGATCACCGGCCAAGCGCCGCTGCCGACTCCGTTGGAACTGCTCGCGATCGGCACCGGCCTGCCGGTGAAGTCCGCGCCCGGCCAGGAGTTCCACTACAGCAACACCGGGTACACCGCGCTCGGCCTGGTGCTGGAGAAGGTCACCGGCCGCACGCTCCCCGACCTCGTGCAGCGGCGCATCGCCCGGCCGTTGGGGCTCAAGGACACCTTCCTGCCCGACGGCGCGGTGCCGCGGATCGCGCACGGCTACGAGCCCGACGCGGCGCACCTCGCGCCCATCCTGCCGCCGGGCACGCCGGAGGGCTTCGGCTTCGTGGGGCCGGTCCACGACGAGCACGTGAACGTCACCGGGCTCGACCAGTCGTGGGACGACGCGGCGGGGTCCATCGTGTCCACCACCGCGGACTGGGCCCGGTTCGACCGGGCGCTGCTGGCCGGGGAACTGTTCCCCCGGCGGCTGCTGGCGGAGATGCGGCCCAGCATCGTGGAGGACGAGACCGGCGTGAACCGGAGCTACGGGCTGGGGCTGGAGGAGTACCGCTCGCCGTGCGGCACGGTGTGGGGCCACGACGGCGCGCTGCCCGGCTACCGCAGCGACAACTTCGCGGACCCGTCCGGGCGCAGGACGGTGTCGATCCTGAGCACCACGCACTTCGGCCTCAAGGCGAACGCCGAGGCGGGCGCGGCCGAGGACCGGCTGGTGGACGCGGCGATCTGCGTCATGCTCGGCAAGCCGATCCCCGCCGCGGGCTGACCGCTACAGCCACCGGTTGCGCTTGAACATCCGGTGCAGCACCAGGCAGCCGGTGGCGACCACGGCCAGCACGCCGTAGTAGCCGTACTCCCAGTGCAGCTCGGGCATGGTCTCGAAGTTCATCCCGTACAGCCCGAAGACCATGGTCGGCAGGGCGACGATGGCCGCCCACGAGGTGATCTTGCGGACGTCGTCGTTCTGCCGCAGGGTGATCTTCGCCAGGGTCGCGTAGAGCAGGCTGGTCAGCAGCACGTCGAACGAGGCGATCCGCTCGGACACCGACGCCAGCCGGTCCACGAGGTCGCGGAAGTCCGCCCGGACGTCCTCGGGCACCAGCGGGCTCTCGTGCTCCCCCAACGCGCGCAGCAGCGTGGCCAGCGGGGTCACGGACCTGTTCAGCTCCACGATCTCGCGCTTCATCAGGTACATCTGCTCCGCGCCGACCGGGCTGTCCGGGACGAAGACCTGCGCCTCGATCTCGTCGATGTCGCCCTCGAACGCCTGCGTCACGCCGAGGTGGCTGGCCACGACGTGGTCGGCGATGGCGTGCAGCACCGCGGACGGGCCGCGCGCGAGCCGTCCGGGCGCGGCCTCCAGCTCCTCGCGCAGGCCGCGCAGGCTGGAGTGCCGCCCGTGCCGGACCGTGACGACGAAGTCCGGGCCCAGGAACGCCATCACCTCGCCGGTCTCCACGATCTCGCTCGCCCTGCCGGGCGCGTCGTGGGCGACGTGGTGGGCCGTCTTGAGCACCATGAACGTGCAGTCGGCGTGGTGCTCCAGCTTCGGCCGCAGGTAGCCGCGCACGGCGTCGGCCGGGGCCCGGCCGGGCAGCCCGAACACCTCCGCGAGCGCCCGGACCTCCTCGATCGGCGGTTCGAGCAGGCCGAGCCACACGAACCCCTCGCCACGTCGGCGCACTTCGGCCAAGGCGTCGGCGGGCGTCCACGACCCCGGCACGCGCAGACCGTCGACGTAGACGGCGCACCCGACCACGGAGGTGTGGCCGAGCAGCGCCCGTTCGTCGTCGCCCGTGGGCGGCGCGCTCGTCATGTGGGTCCTCCCGTCGGCGGCCCATGATGATGCCAAGTCCCCCGCCACCGCCGGGAACCAGGACCGCCCACGCGCCGACTACTGGGCGGGCCAGCGGATCGAGGGGGACGGGTGTCGGTGGGACTGCGGGTGCGCTTGGACGGGGTGACGTGCGCACACGGGCGGAGAGCCGTCGTGCGCGAGGTGGACCTGGTCGTCGATCCGGGGGAACGGGTCGCGCTGACCGGCACCAACGGCTCCGGCAAGACCACGTTGCTGCGGGCCGTTCTCGGGCTGCACCCGGCGCGGTCGGGCGTGATCGAGGTCGGCGGGGTGCGCGCCGGGTCCGCCGCGGACTGGACCCGACGGCGGCGGGAGGCCGCGTGGATCCCGCAGAAGCAGGCCGCGGGCCGGTTCCCGCTGCTGGCCGACGAGCTGCTCGCCAGCAGCGGAGCGCCGGAGGCGGCCCGTGCCGCCGCCGAGGAATTGGGGGTCGCCCACCTGCGGTCCCAGCCGCTGCACACGTTGTCCGGCGGGCAGTTGCAACGCACCTACCTCGCCCGCGCGATGGGCTGCATCGCCGCGGGCGCGGGACTGCTGCTGGCCGACGAGCCGACGGCGGCGCTGGACTTCGCGGGCCAGGCCGACGCCGCGCGACTCTTGACCGGCCTGCCGGTGACGGTGCTGGTGGTCACGCACGACCGCGCCGTCGTGGACCGGTGCGAACGCGTGCTGGAGATGGCCGCCGGAACCCTGCGGGAGATCACGTGACCGGGTTCCTGGACCTGCTGGCGCTCGGGTCCGTCCAGCGGGCGGCGTTCGCCTTGCTGCTCGGCGCGATCGGGCTGCCGATCGTCGGCGTGGTCATCATCGGCCTGGACATCGTCCCGGTGCGGTTCGCGATGATGCACATCGCCCTGCTGGGCATCGCCTTCGGCCTGCTGACGGGCGTGGACCCGTTGCTGTGCGCGGTGGTCGCGTGTGGACTGTCGGGCGCGGGCCTCGCCCCGCTGGCCCGCAGCTCCACCGGCCTGTCCGGCGCGATGGGGCTGTTGATGAGCCTCGCCATCGCGGCGGCGCTGCTGCTCCTGTCGATCTCCGGGGTCAACGCCGCGGGCGCGTTCGAGCTGCTGTGGGGGTCGATCCTGGCGACGCGCACCGGTGACGTCGTGCTGCTCGCCGTGCTGGCGGTGGTCGTACCCGGCCTGTTCTTCCTGCGCCGCGAACAACTCGCGCTGCTGCTGCACGACCGGGAGTTGGCCGCGTGCTCGGGGGTCCGGGTCGAGCGGCTCACGACGGTGCTGCTGGTGCTGGTCGCGATCGCCGTGGCGGGCGCGATCCGGCTGACCGGCGCGCTGCTGGTCGACGCCCTCACCCTGCTGCCCGCGCTGGCCGCCCGGCGGTTGGCCCACTCGCTGACCGGCATGGCCGCGTGGGCGGTCGGCATCGGCGTCGTGGTCAACCTGGCCGGGTTCACCCTCGCCCTTCTCCTGGACCAGCCACCCGGCCCGGTCCTCGTGCTCCTGGCGGGGGTCATCGCCCTCGCCGCCCACCTGATCCCCGAACGGAGAACCACCGCATGGCAGTCCTCACCCCACGAAGCGGTCTCGCCGCACTAGTCGCCTCGGCGCTGCTGGCGGGCTGCGGGGCAGGCGCCCCGACGACGCCCGCCGCCAAGTCCGACGGCCCCAAGGTCGTCGCGACCACGACGTGGGAGGCGGGGTTCGCCAAGGCGGCGGGCGCGACCGACGTGAAGGTGATCGTGCCCCAGTCCGTGATGCACGCCCCGGACTACGACCCGAAGCCGTCCGACTTGGCGGCCGTCGCCGACGCGGACTTCGTGCTGTTCGCGCCGTTCGAGGGCTTCGCCAAGAAGATCACCGACGCGGCCGGGTCGGACGCGAAGACCGTCGAGGTCGCGCTGGACAACTCGCGCGACAAGGTCAAGGCCGAGGTGACGAGGCTCGGGGAGTTGTTCGGCACCAAGGAGGCCGCGGCGAAGTGGACCGCGTCCTTCGACACCGAGTACACCGCGCTCGCGGGCCAGGTGAAGGCCGCGTGGCCGGGCGGGCAGCAGCCGAAGGTCGTGGCGCAGGCGTTCGTCGGCTACGCCGCGGACCTCGCGGGCGCGCAGGTGCTCGGCGTCTACGGGCCCGAGCCGATCACCGCGTCCCAGGTGGCCGACCTGTCCGGCAAGGGGCCGCAGTTCGTGTTCGAGAACACCCACATGAGCACCGGCACCGTGCTGGCGGACTCGCCCGCGAAGCAGGTGATGATCGTCAACTACCCGGCCGACGACCTCGACCTGCTGGGCGTCTACCGCGTCAACGCCAAGACCATCGCCGACGCGATGAAGTGAGCCCGCGGGGTGGGGCGGCGACGCCCCACCCCGTCCGGCTCAGCCTAGGCCGATCCGGCGGCGCAGAGCGTCCTTGTCGACCTTGCCCGCCGGGCTCAGCGGCAGTTCCTCCAGCACCAGCAGGCGTTCCGGGTGCTTGTAGCGGGCCAGCCCCGCCGCTCCCAGGAACGTCCCCAGGTCCTCCACCGCCACGGTCGCCCCCTCGACGAGCACGAGGCACGCGCACAGGCGTTCGCCCATCAGCTCGTCCGGCACGCCGACGCACGCCGCGTCGCGCACGGCGGGATGGCCGACGAGCAGCTGTTCCACCTCGACGGGGCTGATGTTGTCGCCGCCGCGGATCACGATGTCCTTGCGGCGTCCCACGACGTCGAGGTAGCCGTCGGCGTCGAGCACGCCGAGGTCGCCGGTGCGCACCCAGCCGTCCGGCGTGCGGTGGCGCTCGTTCAGGGTGTCGTCGCCGAGGTAGCGCATCGGCGTCATCGGGCCGCGCGCGACGATCTCGCCGACCTGCCCGTCCGGCACCGGGTTCAGGGCGTCGTCGACGATCCGGATCTCCGCCACGGCCGGGTTCGGCCTGCCCGCGCCGGTGGCGCGCTCCGGCGGGTCGTCGAGCGCGGTGTGGCAGTTGACGCCGTCGGCCGAGCCGTAGACGTTGACCACGACGCAGTCGAACGCCTCCCGGCACGCCGCCGCGGTCACGGCGTCCAGTTGCGCGCCGCCGGGGGCGATCACCCGGATCGACGAGGTGTCGGTGGTGGCGAGCCGCGGGTGGTCCACCAGCATCCGGAACATGGTCGGCACGCCGAACAGGTGCGTCGGCCGGGCGCGCTCGACCAGGTCCAGCGTGGCCTCGGGGGTGAACTTCGCCTGCGCCACCACGGTTCCGCCGTGCCGCGCGAGCGTCACGGTCGTGCCGTTGCTGCCGAACGACGACGCCAGCGGCACCAGGAACAGCGCCCGCAACTCCTCCCCCGGCGGGATCAGCCTGCCGACGAACGCGCCGCGACCGCCCAGCAGAGCGTTGTGGGAGTACAGCACCATCTTCGGCTCGGACTCCGACCCCGACGACACCAGGATCCGCGCGGACCCGTCCGGGTCGGACCGGACGGGAGTGATCGCACGCGCCTCCCTGTTGGCCAGGTCGTCCGATGTCAGGACGTGGTGCAGCGTCGGGAGTTCCAGGGCGCGGATGCCGGGTACGGCGGCGGGCTCCACCACCGCGGCGACGGCTCGGCTGCGGCCGATCAGCGAGCGCGCCTCCCGCGCGCCGCGACCGACGGGGAACGGCAGCACCACCCCGCCGAGCGCCGCCACGGCGAGGTCGACGGCGCACGCGTGCCGGGAGTTCGCCAGCTGCGTCGCCACGACGTCACCGGCGTCCACCCCGGTGGCGCGCAAGGCCGCGGCGTACCGCAGGGCCAGCGCGTTGAGGCCCGCGTAGGTGATCACGCCCTCGTCGTCGACCACGGCGGGCCGGTCGGGGTGCAGGAACACCTGGACGGAGAACAGGTCGTACAGGTCGTGGTCCGGGTAGAGGCCGAGGTCGGCCCACCGCCTGCGCAGGGCGGTCGGGACGAGGTCGAGCAGCGCCGTCGCGGTCATCGGAACCCCCAGGGTGTGAGCACGGCCGGACATCGGTCTTCGTCGAGGTGGACGGCGTCGGCGAACCGCGGGTCGCCGGGGACGGTCGCCAGGTCGTCGGTCACGCGCACTTCATCCACTGTGGACTCGGCGGCGACCCACCACCCATCGGTTCGCCGTTCCGGGCGGCGGAAACCCGGTGCCGGACGACCTTTCGCCCGTAGTTGCAGCAGGTCCGCGGCGGCCAGCAGCGACGACTCGCACCGGACGCCCCGGCCGGTCAGCTCGCGGGACAGCAGCGCGGCCACGGTCGCGTGCGCGCCCAGCAGTCCGCCGAGGACGTCGAGCAGCGTCATCAGCGACGGCGCGGGCGGCTCGTCGGCGGGGCGCAGCAGCTCGCCCAGCCCGGTGCGGGCCTGCGCCATGAAGTCCGTGCCCAGCGGCGCGTCCGCCAGCCGCCCGGCCCACCCCGACGTGTGCACGTGGACCAGCGCGGGGTTCACCGCCACCAGGTCCTCCGCGCCGAGCCCGAGTTGCTCGGCCTTGCCCGGAGCCCAGTTGTGCAGGAACACGTCCGCCGTGGACACCACGTCCCGCAGCACGTCCCGGTCGCGCGGGTCTTTGATGTCGACCTCCCGCGCGGACTTGCCGCGGTTGAGCGCGAGCCACCGCGCCGAGGTGTCGCCGCACGTGGGTGGCATGCCCCGCAACGGATCCCCGCCCGGCGGCTCGATCCGCACGACGTCCGCGCCCAGCAGCCGCAGCAGGTGCGCGGCCAGCGGGGCCTGCACGCGCCGCCCCGCCTCCAGCACGACGATCCCCGCCAGCGGAGCCGCCGTCGTGGCCGCTTTCGGGCCCACGTCATCGAATCCCGTGCCCAGCGGCGCGAGTTCCCACGCCGGAAGGGCGTCGAACTCGGCCCGCCTGCGGGCGAACGGCACCAGCTCGCAGATGCTCATGGCGGACCGCTCGGCGTGCTCGACCAGTTCGGGGAACCGAAGTCGTGCGGCGGCCTCCGCGAGGCCCGCGGGCAACGGCGCGGCGGCCGTGGCGTAGCGGAACTGGAACGGCCGCCACCCGGCGGCGATGTCGGCGTTCGCCGCGCCGACACGGGTCCAGAACGCCTGCCACACCGCGGGATCTAGCGCCTCGACCTCGAACAGCACGCCGTCCGAGCTGAGGAACGGAGGACCACCGGGGCCGATCGGCGCGGCCTCGCCGTCCGGAGCGCCCGCCGCCGCGAGGTACTGCGACACTGTGAGCAGCGCGGCCTGCGCCACGCTGGTGGTCACCTCGCCCGCCCCGCCGCCGCGCAGCGCGCCCACCCTGGCCGCCAGCAGGCCCGTTCCCGCGAGCACCCCCGCCGCCGTGCCGCAGTAGTCCAGGCCCAGACCCGCCGGGGCTCCGGTGCTGCGGCCGTGGACGTGCATCGGCCCGCACACCGCCTGCGCCGTGACCTCGTCGACCACCTCGCCGCCGCGCACCGGCCCGGCCCACTCGACGTCGAGACCGTCCGCCCGCGCCGCGAGACCACCCGCGTCCGGGAACCGGGACACCTCCGCGCCCGACTGCTGGAGGAGCGCGCCGAGGACGTCGGCCGCCGCCGAGGTCCCCCGCACGGTGATCGCGGTGGAGGTCAGCGGTGGATCGGTCGACGTCCGGTCGAGGTGCAGGGTCACGGGAACCTCCTGTGCCGTTGGCGTTGCCTCCCAGGAGTCGGACGGCCACCCGCCGGGGTTCCCGGCCGGTGGGAAACGAGGGCAGGAGGTTTTCCTTGCTTGACAAGGTTTCCGGTTTCGTGGTGGACGAGGTCGAACCCGTCGAGAGCACGCTCGACGCGGGTGGGGAACCCGCGCGCGAGGCCTTGGCGGTCCTGCGCGCGACCGCGAGGCGGCGGGGGTTGTGGGCCTTGCCACTCCCCGTGGAGCACGGCGGTGGCGGGCTCGGGCTGGCGGACTACTTCGCGCTGGCGGAGGCCGAGGGCCGCAGCGACCACGGTCCGGCCGCGCTGGGCTCGGCGAGCCTGCTGGACGTGCGGATGCTGGGCGCGCACGCCACTCCCGCCGTGCGCGAGCGGTACGTCGGCCCGCTGGTGTCCGGCGCGATCACCGGCAGCTACGCCATGACCGAGCCGGAGGTCGCGGGCTCGGACCCGTCCGCCGTCCGCACCCGCGCCGACCGCGTCGCCGACGGCTGGCTGCTGACCGGCCGCAAGTGGTTCACCACGGGCGCGGCGCACGCGGCGTTCACGACGGTCCTGGCCCGGTCGCCCGAGGGCCTCTCACTGTTCGTCGTGCCCACCGACACGCCGGGTTTCCGCGTGGTGCGGGAACTCCCGGTGCTCGGGGCGGCGGGCCAGGTCGAGATCGAGCTGGTCGACGTGCCCGTGCCCGCCGAGAACCTGCTGGGCGAACCGGGCTCCGGACTCGCTGTCGCGGGCGGCAGGCTGGCGCTCGGGCGGACGCTGCGCTGCCTGCGGTGGCTCGGCCAGGCCGAGCGGGCGTTCGACCTGATGTGCGACCGCGCGGCGACCCGCCGCATCGGCGACGGCGTGCTGGCGGACCGCCAACTGGTGCGGCAGCACGTGTTCGAGGCGCTGCTGGCCCTGCGCTCGGCCCGCGCGCTGGTCCACCAGGCCGCGGCGCTGGTCGCGGAGGACCGGCCCGCCCGCACCGAGATCGGCCTGGCCAAGGTCGCCGCCGCCCGGACCCTGCACCAGGTGGTCGACTCCGCGACCCAGGTGTTCGGCGCTGAAGGCCTGACGTCCGACACCCCGTTGCCGATGCTCGCCCGGCTCGGCCGTGCCGCCCGCATCCTCGACGGGGCCGACGAGCTGCACGTGTCGGAGACCGCCCGCGCCGTGCTGCGGGCTAGAGCGCGTGCGCGGTGACCAGCCCGGCCTCGATCGCGAGCGCCAGTGCGAAGAAGAAGTCGCCCCACACCAGTTCGCGGCCGACGTGCGGGTCGTAGCAGCCGTCGACCAGCCTGCCCTCGACCAGGTGCCGCTCCTCCAGTTCCCGCACCACCGCCGCGGCCTGCTCGTGCCGCCCGAGTTTGAGCAGCGCCACGGCGGCGATCGCGGCGGCCGACGTGTCGAGCGGCCCGCCGCCCCGCCGGGCGGTCGGCACCAGGCCCGGCCACTCGGGCACGAGGTCGTCGTTGTCGAGCCACGTGCGGGCGTCGGCGGCGGCGAGCATCCACCACGCCTCACCGCGGCTCCACCCGACCGGCGGCTCGTCCTCCGGCCACCAGGTCTCGCCGTCCCACCGCCACCCGGCCCGGTCGCGGCACAGCCGGAGGTGCTGCCCGGCGTGGGCCCGCGCGACGTCCTCTTCCCCGGCCCACGCCAGCAACGGCAGGGTTCCCGGCACCCCGTCCACCCTCGCGCGGACGGTGCCGTCGTCCCCGAACGCCGTCCCCCACGGCACGACCCCGGCCCGCGCGTCGAACCGCCCGGCCAACGACCGCGCCCCTCGTCGCGCCAGCGCCACCGGCTCGTCGGACAGCCCCAGCCGTGCACCGGCGGCGGCCCCGTACCAGAGGATCAGCCCCTGCGTGGCGGTGTCCGCGTCGACCCAGCAGGCCAGCTTCCGGCTCCACGCCTCGGCGTCCCGCACGGCCCCGGTCGCCTTGGCGCGCAACCACAGCAGCCCCACCCAGCACCCGGCCGCCCACGACCCGCGGGCCGTGGTCCGCCACTCCCCGGTCACCGGGTCCGCGTGCAACGGAAACCGCTCCCCCACCTGCGCGAGCGTCCGGTCGACCCGGTCGAGCACGTCCTCCAGGGCGGTCACGACCGCCACACCGCCACGACGCAGGCGGCGAGCGCGAACTCCACCGCCACCACGACCCACCCGGCCGAGTACCCGAGGCCGTCCACCAGCAGCCCGAACACCGGTGGTCCCACGGCGAACCCGGTGAAGAACCCGGCCGACACCAGCGCCGAGTCACGTCCGGTCGACTTCGGCGTGGACGCGGCCACGACCGCCGCCATCGACACCGCGTTGGCGGCCACGGCGAACCCGCCGACCCCCAGCACCCCGACCCACGCCAGCCCGCTCCACACCACCGGCGACAGCAGCAGCGCCACCACGGCCACCACCGCGGCCAGGCACAACGGCACCAGCAGTCCGGGACTGCCCAGCCGCGTCCACACGATCCGCCCCACGATCCCGGTCACCCCGAGCGCGGCCACCAGCGCGGCCGCGACCCGCACGCCGAACCCGAGTTCCTGCTCCGCGAACAGCGCCACGTAGGTGTTCACCGCCGCGATCCCGGCCCCGAGCAGCACGGAGAACCCGAGCAGCCACCACACCGCGGGCCCCGCGGACAAGGACACCCCGAACTTCGGCACCCGCGCGGGCTCGGGGTCGGCGGGCAGCAGCAACCCGGCCCCGGCGAACAGGAACGCCAACCCGGCGGCCACGCCCACGGCGACCCGCCACCCCACCCCGTCGGCGATCCACGCCAACGGCAGCCCGGCGACGAACGCCCCCAACTGGACCCCGGACTGCTTGAGCCCGATCACCCCGCCACGCCGAGCGGGCGGCACCACGGCCGCGACGATCTTGTTGGTGGACGGGTTCGCCAACGCCTGCGGCACCCCGGCCACCCCGACGGCGACGACCAGCACCAGGTAGTGCGCCGCCGTGGCGAACACCACCAGCGCCACCCCGCTCACCACGAACAGGGCGACAGCGGACCGCCGCGCCCCCACCGCGTCGACCACCGGCCCGATCACCAACGACAAGGCCGCCGCGACCCCGAACCCCGCGGTGACCAACACCCCGAGCAACGGCCGCCCGATGCCGAACTCCCCGACCAGCGCCGACGCCATCGTCCCCAACAGGAACAACGGCACCATCGAAAACCCCATGGCTCCGGTCAACACGACCGGCACCACCACCCGCACCCCTCGCTCCACCCCCACCAGTCGGCCTGCCGAACCACCTGGTTCCCGGTGACTTCGACGGAGGTGCGGCAGGGGATCCCGTGAAGGGACGGTCCCGATCAGCCGGTCATCCCACCGACCGCTCCCCCGTCGTGGACCCCAGCAGTGCCACCAGGTCCTCCCGCGCCCGTGCCACCCGCGACCGGATCGTCCCCACCGGGCACTCGCACACGATCGCCGCGTCGGCGTACGGCATCCCCAGCCACTGCGTCAGCACGAACGCCGTGCGGCGGTCCGGTTCCAGTGAGGACACCACCGCGTTCAGCGCCACGCCTTCGTCGAACCCCGGCAGGTCCCCGGACTGCCCCGCCTCCACGACCCGCGCCCAGTCCTCCACGCCTGCCACCCTGGGCCGGACCTTCGCCGCCCGGATGTGGTCCGCGACCACGCGTCGGGCGATCGAGAGCAGCCACGTCCGGCCGGACGACCGGCCTTCGAAACGGGCCAGGCTGGGGAGGGCGCGCAGGTACGTGTCCTGGGTCAGGTCGTCGGCCAGCTGGACGTCACCGGCCAGGTGGGCGACGAACCGCCACACGTCGGCCTGGGTGGCGCGCACGAACGGCTCGGTCGCCGACCCGTCCCCGTCGCGGACCCGGAGCGCCAGTCGGGTGATCTCGGCGTCGTCGCACCTCAGCAGCCTCACACCTGCTAGTACGGGCCGGCGGGACCCGGAGTTCAACCCGTCCGATGGCCCAAACCGGCGTGTTCGACCACTTGGTCCACGCGGTCCGATGTGGACCACTGCGCCCAACCGTGTCCACTTCGTGACGTCGGGCGCGCATCCAGCACGGCGGTCGCGCCCTCTCGGTCGTGTACCCGAAACACGGCGAGAAGGGGAGCCCACGATGACGATCCGCTCGGCTCGACGATCGACCACCGGCGCGGACCACGCCGACCTGCCGGACTGGCCGCAGCGGTCGTTGGACCGGCACGGTGGGCGAACGCTGCGCCCCGTCGAGGCGACCCGGAGAGCCGACGGGGCGGCGATCGACTCCACCGTGTACCGGGCCGCTGTCATGCTCATGCCGCGCACCGTGCTGGCCGACGCCGCCGCGTGCGAGCTGGTCGACGCCGAGCTGAACAGCGTCGGGCTGAGCATGAAGCGCGACACCAAGGACGCCTGGCCCACCCCCGAGCTGCCGGACGAGCTGTACGGGCTGGAGCCCGAGCTGCGCGACCGGATCCCGATCCCCGTGGTGCTGTTCGCCAACGGGCCGACGACGTCGGTCGTGGACGCGTGGACCGGCGTGCAGCAGATCCGGCTGGGGGTCGCGCAGGGGCGGATCACCCTGCTGCCCTCGGCGGTGAACCGGATCTCGGTGGAGCACCTGCTCGTCGGGGCCGCCTTCGGCGGTGTGCCGACGTGGAGCCCGCACGACCTGCGCGCGGGCGACGACGGCGGCGGCTGGGACGACCCGTACCGGCTGCTGCCGGTGGCGTTCACCGGCGCGCCGCCGCACCGGCGGGAGTGCGCGGCGGGCGAACGCCGGGTCGTCGTCGCCGTCCCGGACTCCGGGCTCAACGCGCACCCGTGGTTCGGTGTGGAGGCCGTGGGCGACCCGCTGCCCGTGGACGGGTTCGTGCGGGTCTACGAGGCCTCCGAGACCGTGCTGCGCGAGCAGGGCAAGCGCCTGGGCGGCCTGACGCCGACGCAGGTCCTGGTCGACGCGTGGGAGGACCCGCTCTACACCGACGAGCTGTCCGAGGAGATCGGCAGGGCCGCCGGGCACTTCACGTTCATCGCGGGCCGGATCCGGCAGAACGCGCCGGACGCCGACGTGCTCGCGCTGCGCGTCCTGCACCCCGACAACGTCTGCTACGAGGCGGACCTGCTGCTGGCGCTGTGGATGCTGGTCGCGCGGATCAAGCAGGGCGGGCACGTGGACGTCGTCTCGCTGTCCCTCGGCGGGTACGTCGAGGACGACTCGGACGCCGTGCACCACCTGCGCGAGGTGATCACCGCGCTGACCGACCTCGGCGTGGTCGTCGTCGCGGCCGCGGGCAACGACGCCACGACCCGCCCGTTCTACCCGGCGGCGCTGGCGGCGGAGAACCCGCTGGTGCTCAGCGTGGGCGCGCTCAACCCGGACGACACCGAGGCGTGGTTCAGCAACGCCGGGTCGCACGTCACGCACGAGGCCACCGGCGCCAACGTGCTGAGCTCCTTCCCGACGACCCTGCGCGGGGCTCGGGGCGCGCGGATGCACAGCGGGTCCGGCGCCCGGCAGACCGCCGATCCGGATTCGTTCGCGAGCGGGTTCGCCATCGGGTCGGGCACGTCCTACGCCGCGCCGGAGGTCGCCGCGGCCGTGGCGGTGGCGCTCACCGGCGGCGCGGTCGGCATCCCGGTCCCCGACCCCGCCTCACGGGTGGAGCGCGCGGCCGACGCGGTGAAGGGGCTGCCGACGTGACGCAGGGCAAGCGGCGGTTGGACGACGAGCAGTTGGGCGTGCTGCTGGAGAAGACCCGGTCCGGCGACCGGTCGAGCCTGGACGCGGTGGTGCGCGACCTGACCCCGCTGCTGTGGCACGTGGCTCGCTCGCAGGGCGTCGACGCCGAGACCAGCGCGGACGTCGTGCAGACGACGTGGCTGAAGCTGCTGCGCGGGCTCGACGGCATCCGCGCGCCCGGCGCGCTGGTGAGCTGGCTCGTCACGACGACGAAGCGGGAGGCGTGGCGGGTCGGCCGGGCCCAGCGCGCCGAGCGCCCGGTCGGCGACGACGAGTTCTTCGACGAGCCGGACGGCGCTCCGGGCCCGGAGGACCGGGTCGTCGTGTCGACGCGCGACCGCGAGCTGTGGGACGCGGTCGAACGGCTGCCGCAGCGGTGCAGGCAGCTGCTGCGCATCGTCGCGTTCCTGCACCGCCCCGACTACACCGAGGTGTCCGCCGCGCTGGGGATGCCGCGCGGGTCGATCGGGCCGCAGCGAGGCCGGTGCCTCGACCGCCTGCGGACCCTGTTGTCCACGAAGGAGGGTGGCCGGTGAGCACCGACGACGAACTGCTCCGCCGGATGCGGGACCTGTGGGACGAGGTGGACCCCGTGCCGCCCGACCTCGCCGACCTGACGTGCTTCGCGCTCGACCACGCCACCGCGGACGACGAGGTGCTCGACGTCGTGCGGCAGTCGCGGCCCGTCGGGGTGCGCGGGGACGAGAAGTCGCAGCTGATCACGTTCGACAGCGCCAGCCTGACGATCATGGTCAGCGTGACGGCGCACGCGGACGGGTCGCTGCGGCTCGACGGGTGGATCACGCCGCCCGCCGCGTACCCCGTGGAGCTGCGCACCCCGGCGGGCACGCGGTCCACGGCGTCCGACGGCAACGGGAGGTTCGCGTTCACCGGCGTGACCCCGGCGCTCGCGCAGTTGTCGGTGCTGGCCAACGGCACCGTCACCACTCCCGCGATCGCGTTGTGACGGCGGTCGCGGATCGGGTTCGGGACCTGCACGACCGCGGCCGGGAAGCACTGGGCGCGGGCCGGTCGGACACGGGCCTGCGGCTGTTCCGGCGGGCGCTCGCGCTGCTCGACTGGCCGGACACCACCGACCCCGAGCGCCGGGCCGCCGCGGCGCGGGTGCTGATCAGCACCGCGGCGGCCGAGGTGCACCTCGGCCGGTCCGCCGCGGGCTTCGCGCTGCTCGACGAGGCCGAGACCGCCGTCGCCCAGGCGGACCGGAGCACGCTGCTGCTGCAACGCGGTCTGCTGTGCATCCTCACCGGCCGGATGGACGACGCGCTGCGCCACCTCAACGAGGGCATCCCGCCGCACGCGGCCACCGACGACCACTACGGCCTCGCGTCCGCCCTGCTGAACCGGGCGATGGTCCACAGCCTGGCCGGGCGGCCCCGGATCGCGAAGGCCGACCTGGTGCGGTGCGAGGAGATCGCCCGGACCGCGGACCTGCCGCTGATGGTCGCCAAGGCGCGGTTGAACCGCGGCTACTGCGAGATGCTCATGGGCGACATCCCGGCCGCGCTGCACGCGTTCGACCTGGCGAAACCGGGGTTCACCGAGCACGCGGAGGGCCTGCTCCCGGTGCTCGCCATCGACCGGGCGCGGGCGTTGCTGCAAGCGGGGCTGGCCGACGAGGCCGCCGCCGAACTCGACGAGGCGATCCGGCTGCTCGGGCGTGCCGGACCGACCTACGAGCGCGCGGAGGCCGCTCTCACGCGGGCGAGCGCGGCCGTGGTGCAGGGCGTTCCGCGCACCGCGCGGCTGTGGGCGCGCCGGGCGGAACGCCTCTTCCTGCGCCGGGGCGACCGGAGTTGGGCGGCCGTCGCGGTGCTGACCCGGCTGCGCGCCGACTTCCAGGCCGGGCGACGACTCGCGGCCATCGCGGCTGAGGCCGAGGAGCTGGCGGCGACGCTGCACGGCCTCGGCCTCCCCAACGACGGCGAGGTCGCCCGGCTGCTGGCCGCGCGGGCGCTCGTGCGGCTCCGCAGGCACGCCGAGGCGCGGGTCCTGCTGACGGGCCGCCGCAGCCCGTCGCCGGTGCTGGAAACGGTGCTGCTGCGCCGGGTCGCGTGGGCCGAGTGGCACGCCGCGACCGGCGACCGGGCCAGGGCGTCGCGCCAGGCCCGGTCGGGGCTGCGGGTGCTGCACGGGCAGCGCGGCCGGTTCGGCAGCCTGGACCTGCGCACCGGAACGGCGGCGCTGGGCGTCGACCTGGCGGCGGTCGGACTGGCCACGGCGTTGCGCGGCGGGCGGGCGAAAGCCGTCTTCGCGTGGGCGGAACGCTCTCGCGCGCAAGCGTTCCTGACGTCGCCGGTGCACCCGCCGGACGACCCCGAGACCTCCGACGCCGTGGCGGAGCTGCGGCAGTTGGCGATGGTCGTGCGCGCGGCGGAGCTGGCGGGCAGGCCGGACGCGGAAGCGGCCCGGCGGTGCGCCGAACTGGAGCACCTCGTCCGCGCCCGCGGCTGGCAGGCGCGCGGCGACGGCGAGCAGGCCGACCCGAACGCGCTGCACGAGGTCGCCGCCGCGCTCGGGGACGCCGTGATGGTGAGCTTCCTGCCGTCCGACGGCCACCTGCACGGGCTGGTCGTCGTGGACGGCACGGCGCGGATGGTGTCGTTCGGGGACTTCCCGTCGATCGCCGAGACGACCGCCCGGCTGCGCTCGGACCTGGACGCGCTGTGCGGCCGCAGGCTCCCGGCGGCGCTGCGGGCGGTGGTCGAGACGTCGCTGCGGCACCAGCTCTCCGTGCTGCACGAGCGGATCCTGGTGCCGCTCGGCCCCCTGCTCGGCGATCGCGACCTGGTGATCGTGCCGACCGGGCCGCTGTCGAGCGTGCCGTGGGGGCTGGTCGACGCGCTGCGCGGCCGTCCGGTGACCGTGACGCCGTCCGCGTCGGTGTGGCTGCGGGGACGGCGGCCGTCGACCCCGTCGGCGATCGCCGAACCGCTACTGGTCGCGGGCCCGGACCTGGAGTTCGCGCCGGGCGAGGTGCGCAAGATCGCCGAGGTGCTGCCGTCGGCGGTCGTGCTGACCGGTGCGGCGGCGTCCGTCGGCGCGACGCTCGCGGCCATGGCGGACCGCCGGATCGTGCACTTCGCCGCGCACGGCCACCACGAGCCGGGGAACATCCTGTTCTCCCGGCTCGACCTCGCCGACGGCCCGCTGATGGCCTACGACATCGGCACCCTGCCGGGCGCGCCCGAGCACGTCGTCCTGTCGTCGTGCGACACCGGCCGGTCGGTGGTCCGGGCGGGCGACGAGATGCTCGGCTTCGCCGCCGCGTTCCTCTACGGCGGAACCAGAACGGTCGTCGCCGGTGTGGCGCGCGTGCCGGACGACTCGGTGGTCGACGTCATGACCACCTACCACGACCTGCTGCGCCGCGGCGCGTCCCCGTCCAGGGCGCTGGCCGAGGCGTCGCAGGCGACACCGCTCATCCCGTTGGTGTGCTTCGGTTCCGGGTGATCAGGTCCCGGACCGCCGCCGCGTCGGGGATGCTCTCCAGCAGGATCACCTGGTTCGGCGCGGGACGTGATCCCCGTGCCACCAGCGCGGACGGTCGGCCGAAGGTGATCGTGCCGAGGCCGTCCGGATGTTCTTTCAGCACAGGGGGTTCGAGGGCGTTCAGGTAGGCGCTGCGCTCGGTGGTCGAGCCGAACGGCTTGATCACCACGATGACGCGCTGGTCGGTCACCGCGTACTCGGCGCTGCGCAAGGTGAGCTGCCGCAGGCCGTACCTGGCCACGACGAACCAGGCCAGCACCACGAACCAGAGAACCGGGAAGACGCGGAACAGGCCGCTCGGCCGCTCGGCCGACAGCGTCGGGAAGAACAGCACGCCGAAGAGGACCAGCGCGCCCAGCACCGGCAGCACGAACCGGTCCCAGTGGTCGAACAGCGGGAAGCGCGCGGGCTTCCCCTGCCACAGCAGCGTTTCCGACGGCAGCAGGTCAACCCGCATAAGGCGCTGCCTTCGCCCGTGCCTCGGCGATCAGGTCGCGCACGGTCCGCGCGTCGGCGATCCTCACGAACTCGGGCGGCTGCTCCCTCCTGTTCCAGCCACCCATCCCGCTCATCCCGTCCAGCAGCCCCGAGTCGCCGAAGGTGATCGACCCGGTGCCGTCCGACGACTCGCGCAGCACCGGCGGTTCGAGCTGCGAGATCCACACGCCGTGCTCCTTCTCGCGGCCGAGGACGGTGGTCCGCACCACGACCCGGCGGTCGGTGACGACGTACTCGCTGCCGCGCAGCCTCAACCACCGCATCACCGTCAGGCCGACGATGTTGTAGAGGATCGCCAGGCCGAACAGGACGATGATGATCGTGCCGAAGGTACCGGGCGGCGTGTTCTGCCGGATGACGAAGAAGTAGGCGAAGAAGGCCGCCACGGCGAGGAGGGACGGGATCGTGACGACGTCGGACCGGTGGAAGAACGGGAAGGCGGCCGGTCTTCCTTCCCACAGGACGGTCTCGGCAGGCTCGGTCATGCCGGAACCGTAGGTCGCGACCGCGAGGTTTGTCCTGGTTTTGCCCCACAACCGCACGGGTGGACCACTACCCCGACCGCACGCCCAGCCACTGCTCGGCGCCGTACTCCTCGAACTGCTCCACCTCGGTGAACCCCAGCTTGGCCGCGACGCGCATCGACCGGCCGTTGGCGGTCTGGGTGCAGAGCACCACCGGCTCGCCGGGGAGCGCGGCGGCGCAACAGTCGATAGCCCCCGCCCACCCCACCACGGCGTAACCCTGCCCCCACCCCAGCGGCAGGAACAGGTAGCCCAGGTAGAAAGTAC
>NZ_JBHYHC010000049.1:0-26959 GCF_042738955.1 Umezawaea sp. NPDC059074 | reverse complement strand
GCTTCGGTGTGGGTGGTGGGCGGGGTGTTCTGCGGGGCGGGGGGGGGCGGGGGGGGGCTAACCAGCCGTCCGCCCCCGCCCACGCCTCGACGGCGTACCCGTGCCCCCACGCCTGCGGCAGGAACAGGTAGCCGAGGTAGATCGTCCCGACCTCCAGGCGGATGTGGGGGTGCTCCTCCGTGTCGTACCGGTCGAACGTGACCGTGCCGATCATCGCTCCGCCGAGCTCGACCACGAAGGAGCCGGGCCGCAAGCTATCGCACGGCCGGGGAAGGCCCTCAGTGCAGCACGTCCACGCCCTCCGGCAGGTCGGCGAACGTGGTGCGGTCGCGGGTCAGCAGGGACAGGTGGGCCCCGCCGATGTCGAAGTACATGCCGAGCACCTTCAGCCGCCCCTCCGCCACGGCGTCGCGCACGACCGGCATCCGTTCCAGGGACGCGACCTGGACGGCGACGTTGACCATCGACAGCCGGTCGCCCTCGGAGGAGCCGCCCCCCGGATCGACGGCGTGGCCCGCCTCGAACGAGCGGACGCTGTCGACGCCCGCGCGCAGCCAACGCCCGACGGCGTCGTCGGTGTCGGCCGCCCCGTCGAGCAGCGCCCGCATCCCGCCGCAGCCGGAGTGGCCGCACACGACGATCGCGGGCACGCGCAGCACCTCCACGGCGTAGTGCACCGAGGCGCCCACACCGTCGTCGTCGCTGGGCGCGAGGTTGCCGACGTTGCGGACGGTGAACAGGTCGCCGGGGCCGCTGCTGGTCAGCACGTTGGGCACGATCCGGGAGTCCGCGCAGGTCAGGAACATCGCCTGCGGCTCCTGCCCGTCCGACAGGCCCTCGAAGACGTCGCGCAGCAGCGGCGCGGACCGCCGGTGGTACTCCCGGACGCCCGACACGACCTGGTCGCCGTGGCGTTGTGCGGGAACGGTCGTCTGCCACGACGACCACGGCGCGAACCAGCGCGGCAGCACCACGCCGGGACTGCGGCGCGGCATCCCGCCGCGGACGCCGGACACCTCGTCGACGTGCACCACGCCACCGGTCTTCTCGTGCTGGTCGCGCCACATCGCCAGGTGCTCGTAGGTGGCGTGGTCGAGGAAGTCGACGGCGAGTTCCACGGTCACCGGAGCGCCGTCGGGCACCTGGGACAGCACCCGCGACAGCCGCGGGATCGACAGGAAGCTCAGCGTGCCCTCGACCACCACGGTCCAGCGGCCCGCGGGCGTGTGCGACACCCGCAGCTTCGCCCACACGACCCGGCGCAGCATCAGCAGCACCGACAGGGCGAAGCCGATCAGCACGCCCATCAGCAGGTCGAGGAACACCACGCACGCCACGGTCGTGAGGTAGACGACCAGCTCGGACTGGCGGCGGGCCGCGCGCACGTCGTTGGCCTTCACCAGCTTGACGCCGACGTAGACCAGCAGGCCCGCGAGCGCCGCCATCGGCACCTGCTCGATCAGCGCCACCAGCAGCAGCGAGAACAGCAGCACCCACACGCCGTGCAGGACCGCCGACGCCCTGGTGCGCGCGCCCGCGGCGACGTTCGTGGAGCTGCGGACGATGACGCCGGTGACCGGCAGCCCGCCGAGCATCCCGGACACGGCGTTGGCCGCGCCCTGGCCGACGAGTTCGCGGTCGAGGTCGGCCGCCCTGCCGCGGTCCTTGAGCTTGTCCACCGCGACGGCGGACAGCAGGCTCTCGACGCTGGCGATCACGGTCATGGTGAACACCGCGAGCGCGATGGCGGCCCACTGGCCGCTGGGGAGTTCGGGCAGGTGCACGGAGTCGAGCAGCGAGCCGGGCAGGTCCACCCTGGCCACGTCCCACGACAGCGCCCATGCCGTCGTCGTGGCCCCGACGATCGCGACCAGCGGCGCGGGCACCACCCGCACCCGCTTGGGCAGCAGCGGCCACACCAGCAGCACCGCGAGCACGAACAGGCCGACCACGGCGTCGCCGGTGTGCAGGCCGAGCAGCTGGGCCGGGAGCTGGGTGATGTTCTCCCACGCCCCGGTGCCGGGCGCTCCGCCGAGCAGCACGTGCAGCTGGGCGAGCGCGATCGTGACGCCGATGCCCGCGAGCATCCCGTGCACGACGGCGGGCGAGATGGCCAGCGCCACGCGGGCGACCCGGCTCAGGCCGAGCACGACCTGGATCAGGCCCGCGGCGACGGTGATGGCGCAGGTGACCGCCCAGCCGAACTCGTGGACGAAGCCCGCCACGATGATGGTCAGGCCAGCGGCGGGGCCGCTGACCTGGAGCGGTGCGCCGCCGAGGAGACCGGCGACGACACCGCCCACCACGGCGGCGATCAGGCCCGCCGTGACGGGCGCGTCGGACGCGACCGCGATGCCGAGCGACAGCGGCATCGCGACCAGGAACACGACCAGCGACGCCGACAGGTCGTAGCGCAGGTCTTCTCTCGCCCACCGGCCTAAACCGTGGCGGCGGGTCTTCAGGGGCACGTCGCGTGGTTCCAAGTGGGTCCTCCGGGAGAACAGCGGTGGCCGTGACGGCACAACGCTGGGCCGTAAGGCGGAGTCAGCTCCACCTCCGGAGCACCAAACGGGCTAAATGTCCGTTTGGTTCCCACCGTGCGTGTTCGTGCGATTGCTCACAGTTCCCGAACCGGCTGGAGCACGAAGTCGTAGCGGGCCGTCAGGAACGGCGTCGACGACTCCCCGCCGTCCGGCGTCGGCCCCGGCTCGTGCGCGGCGAACCCGACGACCAGCTCGGACTTCACCCCGAACACGACGTCGGTGTCCAGGTACTCCGCGCCCTCCTGGAACAGGTGCGTGATCAGCCGTTCGTGGCCGGGCACGTCGATCAGGAAGTGGACGTGCGCGGGCCGGTAGTAGGAGATGTCGGTGCGCCCGATGAGGTCGCCGACCGGGCCGTCCATCGGGATCGCGTACCCCAGGGGCGCGATCGTGCGGACGCAGTACGAGCCGTCCTCCGCGGTCGTGTACTTCGCCCGCAGCCGGGCCTCGTCCACGTCGAGCTGCGACTCGTACGCGCCGTCGCCGTCGGCCTGCCACACGTCGAGCACCGCGCCCGCGATCGGCTTGCCGTCCAGGTCGCGCACGACGCCGTGGACGTAGAGCGGCTCGCCCGGCAGCCCGTCGGACATGTCCGCGCCGAACCCCAGGTGCGGCGAGTCGTCGATGTGGAACGGCCCGAGCACGGTCGCGGGTGTCGCCTCGGCCTCGAAGCGGTGGTTCATCTGCACGACGAGCATGGACAGGCCCAGCACGTCGGAGGCGAGGATGAACTCCTCGCGCTTGGCGTCGCTGATGTCGCCGGTCGCCTGGAGCCAGCGGATCGCGTTGGCCCACTCGGCCTCGGTGAGGCGGACCTCGCGGGCGAAGTCGTGCAGGTGGCGCACGAGCGAGGTCATGACCTCGGCCAGCCGCGGGTCGTGGGCGGTGGCCCACCGCTGCTGGGCGAGTTCGGTGATGGTGTCCTCGGTCACCGGAGGCATCGACGGCTCCTTGGCTGTTCGGTGTGGTGGTGGGTGGTCACGGACGGGGCGGCGCCGGGCGGGCCGCCCGGTCGACCGACAGGAAGATGTCGTTGGCGACAGGATCGCGCAACTCCTCGGCGAGCTGCCCGATGAGCCCGGCGGTGCGGGCCAGCAGGGCGAACCCGCGCAGGAGTTCCAGCGGCAGCCCGAGGTCGGCCAGGGCCGCGCCGCACACGCCCGCGCCGTTGAGCGGCAGGGTCTTGCCGAGCACCTGCGGGTGGACCCGGCCGATGGCGGCGAACAACGAGAGGTGCGGCCCGAACAGGCCCTCCTCGGTGGCGATGGCCATCAGCCGGGGCGTGCGCGGGTCGCCGTCCTTGTGCACGTGGTGGCCGAGGCCGGGGATGAACGCCTTCGCCTCGCGCCGCGCCCGGACGGTGGCCAGCGCGAGCGCGTCCCACCCGGCGTCGTCGGTCGGCGGGGACTCCACGTCGGCCAGCACGTCGTGCAGGAACCGGCCGCAGTCCTCGGTCACGCCGAGGAACCGCGAGCCGCCGCCGAGCAGGCCCGCCGCGAGCGCGCCCTGGATCGAGTCCGGGGCGGACAGGTAGGTCAGCCGGGTGACGATGGCGGTCGGGGTGAAGCCGTGGTCCGCGAGCGCCGCGAGCACGGCCTCGAACACCCGGACCTCGCCCGCGCTCGGCCGCCGCTGCGTGGCCAGCCAGAACGCCAGCTCACCGAAGCCGACCTTGCCCATCACGTCGTCGGCCAGGTTCTGGCCGAGCAGGGTGATCGTGGTCCGGTCGGACGCGCCGAGCGCGGTCGGGTAGTCAGCCATCCTGCTCCTCCGTGAGCCATTTCCGCAGTTCCACGCCGTGCTCGTCGAGGTCGGGCGGCGGCAGGTCGTAGACGGCCGGGGTCGCGGAGAACCGGATCGGGTGCCGGGTCGTGGGCACGGCGCGCGCGCCTTCGCCGACCGTGACGACGGGGTCGAGGCCGAAGCGGTCGGCCATCGCGAACCCGCCGTCGATGGTGCCGATGGGCGCGCACGGCACGCCGACCTCGACCAGGGCGTCGAACCACTCGACCGCGCCACGGGTGGCGAGCCGCTCGACCAGGATCGGCCGCAGCTCCTCGCGGTTGGCCGTGCGGTCGGTGTTGCGGGCGAACCGGGGGTCCTCGGCGACCTCAGGGACGCCGAGCACGGCGCAGAGCCTGCGGAACTGGCCGTCGTTGGCGGCGGCCACGATCAGGTTGTCGTCCGCGGTCGGCAGCGGCTCGTACGGGAAGACGCTCGGGTGCGCGTTGCCCATCCGCAGCGGCACGACCCCGCCCGCCACGTACGCGGAGCTGTGGTTGACCAGGCCGGTCAGCGCCGACGACAGCAGGTTGACCTCGACGTGCTGGCCCTCGCCGGTCGCGTCGCGGTGCCGCAGCGCGGCCAGGATGCCGATCACGGCGTGGTTGCCCGCCATCACGTCGAACACCGAGATCCCGGCGCGCATCGGCGGCCCGTCCGGCTCGCCGGTGAGGCTCATCAGCCCGGACATCGCCTGCACCATCAGGTCGTAGCCCGGCACGGCCGCGCCCGCGCCGGACCCGAACCCGCTGATGGAGGCGTACACGACACCGGGGTTGACCGCGCGGACGTCGGCGTAGCCGAGGCCGAACTTGGCCATGCCGCCCGCCTTGAAGTTCTCGATCACGACGTCCGCGCGGCCCGCCAGCTCGCGGGCCAGCAGCACGTCCGCCTCGTCGCCGAGGTCCAGCGCAACGGACCGCTTCCCGCGGTTCACGCCGAGGTAGTAGGTCGACACGTCGTCGCGCACGGGCGGCATCCAGGTGCGGGTCTCGTCGCCGCTCGGCGACTCCACCTTCACCACGGTCGCGCCCAGGTCCGCCAGCAGCATCGTGGCGTACGGCCCGGCCAGCACGCGGGAGAAGTCGGCGACGAGCACACCGGACAGCGGTCCGGTCGCGGTCTTCGGTTCAGCCATCACAACCCTCTGCTGTCCGCCTGACGGACAAGTGTCCGCCCTCGCCAGCATTCGCGCGGACGCCGGGCAAGTCAAGGGGGCGGAGCGGGGCTACGCGGGCCTGATCTCGGCCTGCGGACGGGCCTCCACCAGCGCCCAGTCGGCCGAGACGTCCCCCGCCGCGCGCAGCAGCAGTGGCAGGTACTCGCCAGTCAGGACATCCACCGACGTCTCGGCGGCGTGCACGGTCACGTTCATCGCCGCCCGCACCGCGCCGGTGCCGTCGCGCACCGGCACGGCCACCGACCGCACGCCGGGGGCCAGCTCCTCGTCCGCCAGCGCCCAGCCCCTGGCCCGGACCACGGCCAGCTCGTCCTCCAGCCGGGCGGCGTCGAGCGGCACGACCGGCAGGCCCGACCGGCTCGGTTCCGCCAGCACGGCCTCGCGCGTGGACCGGTCCAGCGCGGCGAGCAGGACCTTGCCCTGAGAGGTCCGCGCCGCCGGGAAGCGGGTCCCGACGGCCACCCTCAGCGCGATGATCTTCGGCACGGCCACGCGGGCGATGTAGACGATGTCGGAGCCGTCGAGCTGCGACATCGACGACGACTCCCCGGTCCGGCGGACCAGGTCCTCCAGGTGGGGGCGGGCGACGTCCCACATCCCGAGCGCGCCGACGTAGGCCATGCCCAGCCGCAGCACCCGAGGGGTGAGGGTGAAGGTCGTGCCGTCCGCGCGGACGTACCCGAGTTCCTGGAGCGTCAGCAGCAGCCTGCGGACGGTCGGCCGGGCCAGCCCCGCCGCCGTCGCGACCTCGGTCAACGTCATCCGCGGGTGGTGCTCGTCGAAGCAGCACAGCACGTCCAGCCCACGGGCGAGCGCCTCGACGAAGTCGGGCCCCGTGCCACGTCCAGCCACCCGGACCTCCCCGTCCTCGCTGATGCGTGATGGTCGCACAACGACCCCACCGTAACCCTTGACAGGCCAGGGAACACGAACGACAGTAGCGACGCGACCGTACAGCGGACAGTTGTCCGCCAGTCGATCAGCAGGTCAGTCGAGGCACTACAGCAAGGTGACCGGCATGAACCCTGATGAGGTCCGGGCGGCCAACGGCGGCCGCCCGATCGTCTTCCGCAACGCCACGGTGCTCACGATGGACGGCCAGGGCATCCTCGAGAACGGCGACGTCCTGGTGGTCGGCGAGGACATCGCCGAGGTGGGCCGGGCCCTCGCGGTACCGGACGGGACGCTGGAGGTGGACGCCACCGGCGGCATCCTGATGCCGGGCATGGTCGACACCCACCGCCACATGTGGCAGACCGCGCTCCGCGGCCTCGGCGCCGACTGGACGCTCTCGCAGTACTTCGTCTTCTACTACCTCTCGTGGGGCAAGGTGTTCCGCCCCCAGGACATCCGCGCGGGCAACCTCCTGTCCGCCGTCGAGGCGCTCGACGCGGGCGTGACGACCACCGTCGACTGGTCGCACGGCCTCCAGACCGTCGAGCACGGCGAGGCCGCGCTCGACGCGCTGCGCACCTCCCCCGGCCGGTTCGTCCTGGCCTACGGCAACCTGCTCGGCGCGCCCTGGGAGTGGACGAACAGCGCCGACTTCCGCTCGTTCGTCGCCCGCGAGTTCGGCTCCCAGTCGCACGACGACCTGGTGCGCCTCCAGCTCGCCTTCGACGTCACCGGCGACCCGGCGTTCCCGGAGAAGGCCGCCTTCGAGGCCGCCCGCGAACTGGGCCTGCCGGTGACCACCCACGCGGGCGTGTGGGGGGCCACCACCGACGAGAGCATCCGGCTGATGTGGGACGGCGGGTTCATGACGCCGACCACCACCTACGTGCACGCGTCCTCCCTCGGCCAGGACTCCTACCACCGCATCGCCGCCAGCGGCGGCTCGGTGTCGGTGGCCGCCGAGAGCGAGCTGAACGCGGGCCAGGGCCACCCGCCGACGTGGCAGCTCCGCAAGCACGGCATCCCCGTGTCGCTGTCGATGGACACCAGCGTGTGGATGAGCGGCGACCTGTTCTCCGCCATGCGCGCCACCCTGTCCGCCGACCGCGGCCGCGAGCACGTCGAGGCCCATCTCGGCGGCGACACCGTGGTGCACAACAGGTTGCGCGCCGAGGAGGTCGCGCACTGGGCCACGATCGGCGGCGCGAAGGTGCTCGGCCTCGACGACCGGATCGGCTCGATCACCGTCGGCAAGAAGGCCGACCTGGTGCTGCTGAAGAACGACCGCTCGCCCGCGATGTACCCGATCCTGCACCCGTACGGCACCGTCGTGTTCCAGGCGGGCCGCGGCGACGTGCACACCGTGCTGGTCAACGGCCGGGTCGTGAAGCACGAGCACGACCTCGTCGGCGTCGACCTGTCCGCGGCCAAGCACGCCGTGGCGAACACCGTCGAGCACGCCCGCGCGGAACTGGGCGAGGAGGCGTGGCGCGAGAGCGTGACGCCCGAACTCGCGACCACCGAACGGATCCCCAACCCCTACACGTACACGGAGTACGAAGGGGCCGAGACGGGCCACCGCGCCCAGCAGGACTAGAGCGGAGTCCCCTTGTCCGACCTGAAGGTCCTGGCGATCTCGGGCAGCCTGCGCGGCGCCTCGCACAACACGGCGCTGCTGCGGGCTGCCCGAGACCACTCCCCCGACGGCGTCACCGTCGAGCTGTACGGGGGCTTGGCCGCCGTCCCGCACTACAACGGCGACCTGGACGACGACCACCACCTGCCCGCCGCCGCTCTGGACCTGCGCACGCGCGTCCACGCGGCCGACGGCCTCCTCATCGCCACCCCGGAGTACAACCACTCCGTGCCCGGCGTGCTGAAGAACGCGCTCGACTGGGCCTCCCGCCCGAAGGGCGCGTCGGCCTTGGAGCACAAGGACATCGCGATCATCGGCGCGTCCACCGGCAACTTCGGCACCGCCCGCGCCCAACTGGCCCTGCGCCAGGTGCTCGCGGCGACGCACAGCCACGTCCTGACCGGCCCGGAGGTGCTGGTGTTCACCGCACACCAGCGCTTCGACGAAACAGGCACCCTCCACGACCCCGTCACGATCGCCCTGCTCCGCGAAACCCTGGAAGCCCTGCGCACCCAGATCCTCAGCCGCCGGGCACCGGTGCGCTAGTCGGCGTGGGCCACGACGTTCACCACGACGCCGTGCGGGTCGCGGACGAAGAACCGCCGCACGCCCCACGGTTCCGTGGTGAGCGGGTGGACGATCTCGTACCCCCGGCGCAGGGCGTCCGCGTAGGCGGCCTCCACGTCGTGCACGTGGACGCTCATCGCCGACTGCTCGGGCGCGGAGGCGTCGCCGGACACGAGGCTCACCTGCGCGCCAGGGTGGGTCGGCGAGCGGAAGCTGGCGATCCACCCCATGTCGAACTCCTTCTTGAGCCCGAGGAACTCCTCGTAGAACTCGTGTCCCGTGGACGCGTCGTCGACGTTGAGGTTCGGCACGATGCGGTGGGTCATGGCGGCACTCCCGTGGTCGCTGGGACCCCTGTTCTACTCCTCGAACGCCATCTCCGGCGGTGCCGCGCGGAAGCCTCGGGTCAGCACGGCGAGGTAGACGACGCCGAGGCCGAGCCACACCAGGCCGAGGGTGAGGGCGATGCCGTCGAGGTTGGTCAGCAGCCACACGTCCACGACCGCGCCGATCGCCGGGAACACCAGGCCGGTCAGCACGGGTCCGCGTTCGCGCAGGTACAGGGCGATCACGCTCAGGTTGACGAACGTGAACGCGGTGAACGCGCCGAAGTTGATGAACGACGTCGAGGTGCTCACGTCGAGCGTCAGCGCCACCAGTCCCACGATGCCGACCAGACCGATGCCGAACGCGGGCGTCCGCAACCTCGGGTGCAGGTAGGCGAACACCTTCTTCGGCAGCACGCCGTCGCGGCCCATCGCGTACATCAGCCGGGACGCCCCCGCCTGCGCGGCGATGCCGGACGCGAACTGGGCCACCACGAGCCCGGCCAGGAAGACCGAGCCGAACAGGTTGCCGCCGATGGTCTTCGCGATCTCGAACGCGGCCGACGAGGAGTCGTCGAAGGCGCTGCCGGGGTGCACGAGCTGCGTGGCGTAGGCGAGCAGCACGAAGATCGCGCCGCCGATCAGCGCGGTCAGCAGGATCGCCCGCGGGATGGTCTTGCGCGGGTCCTTCGTCTCCTCGGTCAACGTCGTCACGGCGTCGAACCCGAGGAACGCGTACGCGGCCAGCGCGGCGCCCGCGGAGATCGTGCCGAACGTGGCCCCGGCGGGGAAGAACGGGGTCGAGCTGACCAGGCTGCCGCCGTCGGCCACGACCTGGCGCAGCGACAGCGCGAAGAAGAACGCGATCACCAAGACCTGGAACACCATCAGCAGGAAGTTCGCGCGGGCGGCGACCTGGATGCCCAGCACGTTGAGGACGGTGGTCAGCAGGATGAAGCCGACGAGCCACAGCCAGCTCGGCACACCGGGGAACTGGGCGTTGAGGTAGGCCGCGCCGATCAGCCAGATCACCATGGGCAGGAAGAAGTAGTCGAGCAGGACGGCCCACCCGACCAGGAAGCCGACGCGCGAGTCGATCGCCCTGCGCACGTAGGTGTACGCCGAGCCCGCGACCGGGAACCGGGCCGCCATCCGGCCGTAGCTGACCGCGGTGAACAGCATCGCGACCAGCGCCAGCAGGTACGCCGTCGGCACCGCGCCGCCGGTGGACTCGGCGACGATGCCGAAGGTGCCCAGGACGATCAGCGGGGTCATGTACGCGAGTCCGAACAGGACTACCCCGCGCAACCCCAGCCGGGGGGCCAAACCCGTGGACTGCTCGACGTCGGTCATCCCGCGCCACCTCCTCGCGGCCGCCAGCGGCCGGGGTCGATCCGCCCCTGGTACAGGGGAAGTTCCAACGGGGCGTCGCCGTCGGCGAACTGCTCCCACATCCGGTTGAGGCCCGCGGTCCCCCGCTCGCGGACCCGCGCCACCTCGCCCAGGTCCAGCGTCGGCGCGAGCACGGCGGGCTCGGCGTCGGCGACCTCCAGCAGGACCCGGCCCTCCGGGTCCACGACGAGGCTCTGCCCGACGCCGACCGGCGCGGCGGCGTTGAGGCTCACCACGAACACCTGGTTCACGATCGCGTTGGCGCGCGCCAGGACCAACTCCTGCTCGCGGTCCGCGGTCGTGGTCTGCACCGGGTTGAGGACCAGGTCCGCGCCCATCCACGCCAGGTGCCTGGCGACCTCGGGGAACCAGGCGTCGTAGCAGATGGACAGTCCGACCCGGCCCGCGTCGGGCACGTCGAACACCACGAACCGGTCGCCGGGGTCGTACGGCTCGTACGGCCGCCACGGGAAGACCTTGCGGTAGCTCGCGACCAGCTCGCCGTCCGGGGAGTACACGACGGCGGTGTTGAACAGCTCGCCGTTCGGGCCGAGTTCGCACACGCTGCCGGGCGCGAGCCACACGCCCATGTCGCCCGCCAGCTCGGCCAAGGCCGCGGACCGCTTGCCCGGCAACGGTTCCGCGGCGGCCCGCAGCCGCTCGTCGCGTTCGGACCGCGTGCCCGTCACGCCGCAGAGGTGCAGTTCGGGGAACGCCAGCAGCCCGGTGTCCGGGTGTTCCGCCAGCAGCGCCTCGACGTCGGCCGCGAACGCGCTCACGGGCCGGTCGGCGGGCAGCGGCGACTCCTGGACCAGGGTCATCGGCAAGGGCTGCGGCACGGTGTCCCCTCTCGTCGGCGCGGTGGTCGAAAAATAGTCCACCTTGAACAGATAAACAAGAGTGCTCACTTTGACCACTTTTGTCCGGTACGGTGACCGCATGGCTGGCACGGACGCCGGGCTCACCGCCCCGGCACTCACCGGCATCCGCAGGCTGTCCGCGTTGGACACCGTGCGCGCCCGCATCGCGCTGGCCGTCGAACTCGGCCTGCTCGCGCCGGGCGAACGCCTGCCGCACAACGCCGAGATCGCCAAGGCGCTGGACGTCGGCGAGATCACCGTGCGCCGGGCGCTGGTGTCGCTGTGCGAGGACGGCGTCCTCGACCGCCGCCGGGGCCGGACCGGCGGCACGCTCGTCGCCACCGAGCCCGCGACCGGCCGCGTCCGCGAGATCGCCGCGTACACCGGGGCGACCGCCGAGGTCGGCGCGCTGATCGACCACCGGCTCGCGCTGGAGTGCGGTCTCGCGCACCTGGCCGCGCTGCGCCGCCCGGCAGCCGCCGTCGCCGAGCTGCGCGACCTCGTCGAACGGATGGACGCCGCCGCCGGCTGGGCGGAGTTCCACGACCTGGACGCCCGCTTCCACCTGGCCGTCGCGCGGGCGAGCGGCGTGCCGTCGACCGAGCGCTACGGCGAGGCGCTGCGGGACCTGTACCGCTTCTTCCTGCCGTACCCGATCGACTACCTGCGCGGCTCCAACCGCGAGCACCGCGACCTCGTGCGGGCGGTCGAGAACAGCGACCCGGTCGCCGCCGTCGAGGTCACGTGCCTGCACGTGGAGGCGCTGCGGCACACGATGCTCACCCGCCCACCCCGGTAATACCGTCCCGCTCAGCGGGACCAGACCGTGGAAACTGGGACGGTTCTCGCCATACTCGGATGATCATCGGCGCGCTTCCGGAGGTCATCGTGGACGAGAAGGTGCTGGAACCCGGCGACGGCGAGGACGTCGGCGCGATCGGGCTGGGGATCCTGGTGAAGCTCACCGGGGCCGACACCGGCGGCGCGTACTCGCTGTTCGAGTACGTCGTCCCGCCGGGTCTGGGCGGGCCACCCACGCACGTCCACAGCCGCGAGGACGAGCTGTTCACCTGCGTGGCGGGCAAGGTCGTCGTGGAGCTCGACGGCGTGGAGCACGTGCTGGGCACGGGATCGGTGCTGCGGATGCCGCGCGGCGTCCCGCACATGTTCCACAACCCGTTCGACGAGGAGACCCGGATCGTCGCCGTGGTCTCGCCGCCCGGCCTGGAGGACTACTACCGCGACCTCAGCGCCCTCCCGCCCGGCCCGCGCGACATGGCCAAGGTCGCCGAGGTGATGACCCGCCACGGGCTGTCGCTCGCTCCCCGAGAGCGGGCGTGACGCCGTGATCACCACCGACGAGGCCGAAGCCATGGTGCACACCATGTGCGCCGCCGCCGACGCCCACGACGCCACCGCGTTCGCCTCCTACTTCAGCGAGGACGCCTACTTCCGCTTCGGCAACGGCGACCCGCTGACCGGTCGCGCCGCCGTCGCCGAGGCGACCGCGGCCACGGTCTCCGCGACCTACCCGATCCGCCACCGGGTCGACCAGATCGCCGTGGTGGGGAGGCAGCTGTTCTGCCGGTTCACCATCCAGGCGACCACCCCCGACGGCGAGGTCCTCGACCTGCCGTGCGTGACGGTGATCGGCATGGAGGACGGACTGATCGTCGACTACCGCGTCCACATGGACATCTCCCCCGCGCTGATCGGCTAGCGGGAACAGGGGTCGCTAGGGGTCGTCGGGCCGGGGTCGAGCGCTGATGCTGGAGCCGAACCCCGGAGGTGGCCCGTGACCCGCAGTCCCACGCTCGCGCCCCGGCTCGGCCTCGCCGAGCTGCGGATCGGCGCGGCCAAGGTGGACGAGGCCGCGCGGCAGCTGTTCGGCGTCGTGACGCGCACGCCGGTGCAGCACAACGCCCGCCTGTCGGCGAAGACGCCGGGGCAGGTGTGGGTGAAGCGCGAGGACATGCAGCCGGTGCGGTCGTACAAGCTGCGCGGCGCGTACCGGCTGCTGGCGTCGTTGGAGGACGTCGAGAGCGGCGTGGTGTGCGCCAGCGCGGGCAACCACGCGCAGGGCGTGGCGTACGCGTGCGCGGCGCTCGGGGTGCGCGGGACGGTGTACCTGCCGGGCGCGACGCCGGAGCAGAAGCGGGCGCGGATCGCGGCCATCGGCGGCGAGTGGATCACCGTCGCCATCGCCGGCGACACCTATGACGACGCCCAGGCCGCCGCGGCCCGGCACGCCCGCACGACCGGCGCGGTGGTGGTGCCCGCGTTCGACGACCTGCGCACGCTGGTCGGCCAGGGCACGGTCGCCGTGGAGATCCTGGCCCAGCTGGGCCGGGTGCCGGATCGGATCGTGGTGCCCGTCGGCGGCGGTGGCCTGCTGGCGGGCATGGCGACGTGGTTGCGCGCCCGGCACAGCGAGGTCGAGCTGATCGGCGTGGAACCGGCCGGCGCGGCGAGCATGGCGGCCGCGCTCGCCGCCGGGCGCCCGGTGGACCTGCCGCTGCTGGACACGTTCGTGGACGGGGCCGCGGTGCGCCGGGTCGGGGACCTGACGTTCCCGATCGTGCGGGACAGCGGCGCCCGGCTGGTGTCGGTGCCCACGCCCGCGGTGTGCGCGGAGATGCTGGACCTGTACCAGGTGGACGGGATCATCGCCGAGCCCGCGGGGGCGTTGGCGACCAGCGCGATCGGCCGCGTGCTCGACGGCGACATGGGCGGGTTGACCGTGTGCGTGGTGTCCGGCGGCAACAACGACGTGACCCGCTACCCCGAGGTGATGGAGCGGGCCCGGCTCGACTAGCTCACTTCTCCAGGTAGCCCTTGCTGGAGTTGCTGTAGGTCATGCCGCTCGACACACCCGAGCACAGGCACTTGCGGAGGTTGCCGCTCGCGCCCATCGCCGTGCAGAAGCGCAGCGAGATCGGGTCGTGGTCGGCCTTGAGGTGGGGGCACACGTCGCACGTGGCGGCGGTGTCGGGTTCGGAGGGGTTCGCGTGCACGTCGGCCGTCGGCATCTGCCCGGTCCTCTGCGTCATCGTTCCTGGTCCGGCGACCCGGTCGGAGACGCGGGCGCGGAAGGGTCGCGATCCCGGCGGACCGGGGGTGGGGCGACGTGCTCACGGTACCCGGTCGCGACCCGAACCCGCTCCTCACGCCGTGGCGCGGGCGGAAACCCGCGCCCTCGTCGGCTCGCGGCGGATCAGCCACTCGGCCACGCCCACGTTGATCACCCACCCCGCGGCCATCAGCATCGCCCTGGTGAACTCGCCCGGCGCCACCCCGGCGAACACCCACGGCAGGTGCGTGAACACCTGGGTCCCCGCGCCCAGGCCGATGGCGTAGCCGCGGATCATCCACGCGCGGTGCCGGTGGAAGTCCCGCTGCCGGATCGCGACGAAGCCGAGGACGATCGAGGCGGCCATCGCCGTGCCGAACACCAGCCGGAACGCCGTGAGCAGCGGCCCGTCGCCGGGCGGCTGGGGGTAGGCGACGCTCATCCAGAGCCCCGTCAGGGCCGCGACGAGACCGGTCGGGGCCAGCACCCGGCCCGCGATCCGGTGCCACGTCCGGTGTCTGCGGCGAATGCCCGGCGCGAACTGGAAAGCACCCACGAGGCAGAACACCGTGACGCTGACGATGTGCAGCACGATCGGCAGCGGCATGGCGAAGAACCGCTCGTTGGCGGGGGTGATCTCCGCGCCGCGCGCCAGCTCGGTGAGCCGCACCGCGCCCGCGGCCGCGGGGACGAAGGTCAGCAGGATCAGGGAGGTGGGCACGAGCCAGTCGGCCCTGGTGGTGGTCCGCGTCGTCATGCTCCAAGCCTGGCTGGATCGGTGGCGGATTCCATCGGGCGGACGACCGGCCGCCCGATGTCCCCCGGTACTACCCGCGCCTCGTACTTTCGGTGTCACGGAGGTCCGCGACCGGCCACACTGGACCCGTGGACTACGTCGGCCAGGTGCCCGCCCCGCCGCTCGACCGGTTCATCGACGACGTGTACTGCCTTTCCGGGGTGCCGGGCCACCGACTGATGACCGTCCCGCCGATGCCGTCGACCCACCTGTTCCTCAACCTCGGCGACCCGGTTCGGCTGCGGGACCCGGCCTCGTCGGCACCGCCCGCGGTGTTCGCCGACGGCTGGTTCATGGGCCTGTGGACCAGGCGGTTCCTCGTCGAGTTCCCCGCGCGGGTGCGGCTCGTGGGCGTGCACTTCAAGCCGTGGGGGATGTCGCCGTTCGTCGACGTGCCCGCGTCCGACCTGCGGGACGCGTGGGCGCCGGTCGACACCGTCTGGCGGCGGTCGGTGGACCGGATTCGCGAGCAGGTCGGTGCCAGCCCCTCGGCGGCCGGGGCGTTGCGGGTGCTGGAGGCGGAACTGCGCTCCCGACTCGCCGCCGTGCCACCGCGCGGGCTCGACCTCGTCCGGCACACGGGCACGCGGTTGGCGACGTCGCACGGCGCGGTCCCGGTCGGCGCGCTGACCGAGGCCGCCGGGGTGGGCGCCACCCACCTGGCGACGACGTTCAAGGCCCACGTCGGGGTCACCCCGAAGCGGGTGGCGCGGATCTACCGCTTCGCGCGGCTGATCCTGTCCGCGGACGGTCTCGGCCCGGTCGACTGGTCCGCGCTCGCCCACCAGGCGGGCTACTTCGACCAGGCCCACCTCGCCAACGAGTTCAAGGACTTCACCGGCCGCACCCCGACGGAGTTCCTGGCCGTGCGGCGGCGCTTCCCCGACGGGCCGTCGTTCCCGCCGATCCCCGCCGAGTGATTTTCTCCAAGCGCGACCGCGCGAGGGGGGACAGGATCGGGGCGAACGCGCGAGAGTCGAGGAGGGCCCCGTGGGCAAGGTGATCATGCACAACGTGATGTCGGTGGACGGCTTCATCGCCGACGGGAAGGACGACGTCGGCCCGCTGCACGAGTGGTACTTCAGCGGCGACGTCCCGATCACCGGGCAGGACGACCAGGGGTACGACCACTCCGGCACCGACAGCGCCTTCCGGGTCTCGCGGGCCTCGGCGGAGTACGTCCGGTCTACGTGGGCGTCGATCGGCACGATCATCATGGGCCGCACGCTGTTCGACCTGGTCAACGGCTGGGAGGGCCGCCCGCCCGCGGGCGACCACGTGGTCGTGGTGTCCCACCGGCCCAAGCCCGAGGGCTGGCACCCCGAGGCGTCGTACCACTTCGTCGACGACGTGGCGGCGGCGGTGGCCAAGGCGAAGGAGCTGGCCGGGGACCGGACCGTCGCGGTGAACGCGGGCGACGTGGGCGGCCAGATCCTGTCGGCAGGCCTGGTCGACGAGGTCGCGATGGACGTGGTGCCGGTGGTGTTCGGCTCGGGCAAGCGGTACTTCGGCGGCGTCGACGGCCGGATCCTGTTGGAGGGACCGCACCTGGTGATCCAGGGCGAAGGGGTGCTGCACCTGAGGTTCGGGGTGCGCCGCTAGCGGCCGCGGCCCGCGCGCACGCGGTTCGTCTCGTACGCCCACATGGCGATCTCGACCCGGTTGCGGGCCCCCAGCTTCGTCATCAGGCTGGCCACGTGGGACTTCACCGTGCTCAGGGTGATGTGCAGCTCGTCGGCGATCTCGTTGTTCGTCCGTCCACTCGCGACGGTGAGCAGCACCTGCTCCTCCCGGTCCGTCAACGGGTCCACGGGCTGCGCGGTCGGCGGGCCGCCGTGCGCGAAGGCGGTGAGGAGGCGGGCGGTGATGCTCGGGGCGATCAGGGCCTCGCCGTCGGCCGCGGCGTGCACGGCCTGGGAGAGCAGCGCCGGGCCCGCGTCCTTGAGCAGGAACCCGCGAGCACCCGCGCGCAGGGCCGCGTACACGTAGTCGTCCAGGTCGAACGTCGTGATCACGACCACGGCCAGCGGATCGGCGACCTCCGGCCCGGCCAGCAGGCGGGTGGCCTCGATGCCGTCCAGGCCCGGCATCCGGATGTCGAACAGGCACACGTCCGGGCGCAGGCGCCTGGCCAACTCCACGGCCCGCTGCCCGTTCGCCGCCTCGCCGACGACCTCGATGCCGGGTTGGGTGTTGAGGATCATCGTCAGGCCGGTGCGGACGATCTCCTGGTCGTCGGCGACGACCACGCGGATGGTCACGCCGTGGCCCCGGAGCGCGGGAGGACGGCGGTGACGGTCCAGCCCCTCCCCTCGTTCGGACCCGCCTCGCAGGTGCCGCCGAGGAGGTCGGCGCGTTCGATCATGCCGATGAGGCCGTAGCCGGCTTCCCGGCGGATCGGGGCGGTGTCGCCGTCGTCGGTCACGCGGAGCCGGACGGAGGTGGCGTCGGCGGCCACGCGGACCTCGATCCGGGTCGCGTGCCGGGCGTGGCGGCGGGCGTTCGTGACCGACTCCTGGGCCAGGCGGAAGATCGCGGAGTCGACGGACGGGGACAGGTCGCCGACGTCGCCGACCACGCCCACGTCCACCGGTGGACCCGAGCGGGCGCGGCCCGCGAGTTGGTCGAGGTCGGCGACGCCGGGGGTGGGAGTCCGGTCGGCGGGGAGGTCCTTGCGCAGGACCCGGACCATGGTGCGCATCTCGGCGAGGGCGGTCGACGCCTCCGACTCGATGAGCGCCAGCGCCTCGGTCGCCGCCTCGGGGTGGGTCGGGGCCATCGCCAGGCCCGCTTGGGCGCGGATGGCGATGGCCGAGACGTGGTGGGCCACGGTGTCGTGGAGGTCGCGGGCGAGGCGCTCCCGTTCGACGAGTTTGGCCTGGTCCAGCATCCTCGTGCGAGCGCCTGCCCGGTAGCGGATCGTCGCGCCGAGGGTGAGGGCGGAGAACGTGACCGAGAGCCCGGCGATGGCGTTGGTCGGGGTCGCGTGGCCCGCGGCCGTGGAGACCCCGGTCTGGATGAAGATCACGGCCAAGCCGGTGAGGGCCTCCTGGCCGGAACCCCAGCGGGCCAAGGCGTACACGAGGAGGAGCAGGTACGCCATCGTGCCCGACTCGGGTGGGTGGCCGTCGGTGAAGAACGGGGCCAGGCCCGTTGTGGCCATTGCGATCACGAGCATGGCCAGTGGGGCGGTTCTGCGCCAGAGCAGGGTGGGGACGAGGGCCACGCCGATCGCGACGGTGAGGACGCGGTAGGGCAGGTCCGGGCGGAGGAAACCTTCGAGGACAGCGAGCGGGACCAGTGAGCCGAGCAGCGCCCAGTCTCGCCAGACGCGGTGGGGTGCGTTCGGCGGGCGGGGTTCGACTCGGAGTGAGCGGGGCAGGTCCAGCACGGTGTCGATGCTACGAGACGTGGTGGGCGGGCGGATCGGGCAAAAGGTGGTCGGGGCTGTCAGTCAGAAGTACGACCGGCCACGGTGGTTCTCGCCTCGGCGATCCAGGTCAGGTCGGCCTCGGCGCGGTTGATGGCGAAGTGGGCGGTGAGGGCGCGGATCGAGCCCTCCGCCTCCGGGGTGAGGAGGTTGCGGCAGAAGGCGAGGGTGCGGTGGACCTCCTGCTCCCAGCGGTCGAGTTGGGCGAGGAGGTGTTCGGGGGTGCTGTGGTGGCCGAAGTAGAGCTGGATCTGGAGGGGTTGCCTGCCCTGTTCGGTGACGGTGTCGAACGTGTCGAGCCAGGTGCGGAAGGCTTGTTCGCCCTCCTTGGTGGCGGTGTAGACGTGTTTGTCCGGGGTGCCTGTTTGGGGGATGTGTTCGACGGTGGCGTGGCCTTGGGCTACGAGCTTGGGGAGTTCGGCGTAGATGTGGGAGCGGGTGATGGGCCAGAAGTAGGCGACCGCTTGGGAGGCTCGGGCCCCTAGCTCGTAGCCGGATGCGGGGCCGTCCAGGAGAAGGCCGAGAACGAGGTTGCCACCGGTGGACATGGGGCGAGTATAGTCCAGAGTTGACTAGTGAGGAGTTGACTATGGATCAGCAGGACGCGGTGAAGCAGTACGCCCATGCTTGGGGGTTGGTCGGGGAGGACTCGATCCGGGCGGCACTGGTGGAGTGCTGGGCGGAGGACGGGTCCTACGTTGATCCGACTACCGATCCGGTGGTGGGGGCTGACGGGTTGGCTCGGCATATTGCGGGGTTTCAGGAGCAGTTTCCTGGGGCTTCGTTGGCGCCCACTAGTGGACTGGACGGGCATCACCTGGTGGGGCGGTTCAGTTGGGTGATGTCGTCGCCCTCGCCGATCGTGGTGGACGAGGTTCCGTTGGGGCATTCGATTCCTGGGCAGGACTTCGTGGAGTTTGGGGAGGATGGGAAGATTCGGCGGATCGTGGGGTTCTTTGGCTAGGTGGGATCCCTTCACCCCGCTCGCGCAATTATTTCAACACCCGTTTTGTCTTGTCAAGGCGGGAAAGATGCCTTGACAAGACAAAACGGGTGTGAAGGCGCTTCGGATCGGGGTGCAGGGAGGGGACTGCTCAGGCGGTGGGTTGGTTGCGTGCGTCCGCTTTCGTTGGGAGCAAAGCAAACGACCGTGCGGCCAGGATTGTCCTGATCGCACGGTCGCTTGGGGAGTGCTTCTAGCGGCGGTAGATGCCGAATTCGTACAGGGCGTAGCCCCAGGCGGTGCCGCGTTGGGTTGCGTTTACTCGGACGTAGCGTGCTGTCGTGGTGACGTCTACGTCGTCTGCTCCGCCGTCACCTGTGGTGGTGGCGAAGAGTTGGCGCCAGTTGTTGCCGTCGTCCGAGGCCTGGATTTCGTAGGCCTTGCCGTAGGCGGCTTCCCAGATGAGTTGTACGTGGTTGAACGTGGTGGGCTGGCCCAGGTCCACGCGGATCCACTGCGGGTCCGACCAGTCGCTGGCCCACCTGGTGGTGTTGTTGCCGTCCGTCGCGCGCTCGGGCGGGTACGGGGCTCCGTCGCCGACCTGCTGGTAGGACGATGCGGTGGTGGGTTTGCCCTGGGCGATGTTGGTGCCCTGTACCGGTGGTGGGACTACGCGGAAGGACTTGGTTTCGATGCCGATGTTGCCCTTGCCGTCCCGTGCGTACAGGTAGACCTTCCAGACGCCGAGCATTTGTGGTGCTGTGACGGTGAACGGGCCGTTGCCGGTGAACGCGGCCGAGATGATGCCGCCCGCGCCGTTGATGTACTTGCTGTTCAAGCCGATCGTGTAGCTGATCGGGTCGTTGTTCGGGTCGGTGACGTTGGCCGACAGGGTGAACGTGCCGCCTGCGGGGACGTCCGTCGTGCGGCTGAGGGTCATGTTGGTGATGACCGGCGGCGTGTTGGTCGCTGCCTGGCCGCCGTACATCTGGCGGACCGCGTAGTACGACAGGCGCTTCTCGCCGTTGGGGATGAGGTTGAACCAGACGCCGCCGAAGTCGCCCTCGGTGCCGTAGTGGAACAGGGTCGCGCCCAAGGCCACGCCGGTGTGGCCGGTGATGCAGTTCCAGGCGCGGGTGTAGCCGTCGCGCTTCTGGACGTCCGTGGGTTCGGTCGCGACGCCGTTCGCGTCGTTCGGGACCTCCCACTCGCCTGCCGGGCCGCCCTCGGTGACGATGTACGGCTTCGTGTAGCCGCCGTTGATCCAGTCCTGCTTGACGTTGCACACGGCGTTGTAGGCGTTCACCGAGTACAGGTCCAGATCAGGGGCGTTCGCCTTCAGGTACGGCCACGCGCCGGTCCACGCGTCGGTGTTGGTGACCGGGTGGTTGGCGTCGATGGCGTGGATGGCGCGCGCGGCGTCGTTGACGAAACGGGCGTAGGCGTTGCGCTGGTTCTCCAGCTCGGCGCCGGAGAAGCAGTTCTGCATGCCGAGGATGGACTCGTTGCCGACGTTCCACATCAGCACGCCCTGGTGGCCCTTGTACTCCGTGACCCAGCGCTGGATCTCCGAGAGCATCGTGGACTTGTAGGTCGCGTCGGTGACGTAGTTGACGCACCCGCCGCTGCCGGGGCCGCCGCCGGGTTGCAGCCAGAAGCCCGCGACGACCTTGATCCCGTTCGCGGCGGCGGCGTCGAACAGCGCCTTGCTGGTGCCGTCCGTGCCCCACGTGCGGATCGTGTTCGCGCCCATCGCCTTCACGTCGGGCATCCGGGCCGCGGCCTCGGAGACCGGCGGGCCCCAGGTCAGGCCCTTGACGACGTACGGGTTGCCGTCGACGGAGAGCTGCCAGTTGCCCTGCGTGCCGACGACCTTGGTGATGCCGGGGCCGCCGCCGGGGTTGCCGGTTCCGCCGCCGGGCGTGCCGCTGACCTGGAACTCCCACAGCGAGTAGCCGTAGCCGCCGACGCGCTGGGTGCCGTACATGCGCACGTAGCGGCCGGTGCCGTTCACGGCGAGGGTCTGGTTGCCGCCCGCGCCGGTCGTGGTGCTGTAGATCGTGCGCCAGGTGGAGGCGTTGTCGGAGACCTCGATGCGGAACGCCGTGGCGTAGGCCGCCTCCCAGCGGAGCACGACCTCGCTGATCGTCGCGGTGGAGCCGAGGTCGACCTGGAGCCACTGCGGGTCGGCGAACACGCTGCCCCAGCGGGTGCCGGGATCACCGTCGACGGCGGCGGACGCGGGCGTGCCCGCCCCCTCGCTCGACGACGCCGTCACGGGTTTGCCCTGGGAGAGCAGGGTCGCGGCCTGGGCCGGGTTCGCCGTGACCACGAGGAAGCCCAGGAACAGGGCGACCAGCGCGGCCAGTGCTACTGGACGGGTTCGCCTGCGCTGCGGGGACGCGTCGGGCGGGTGGGTGCGCATGCCATCTCCTACCTCGGTGGGGACCGCACCGGATCGAGCGGCTCCTACCCGAGCGGACGGGCAGCAGTGGGAGAGCGCTCTCCGGTGGAACCCGAGTGTTACGACTGGATGTCGACGCTGTCAAGCACGCGACCTGCGAAATTGCCATTCAGGACGCCAAATGGTCGACCAAGAGGCCCTTGACAGCTGATGAGCTGGGTCACATCCTACGGGAGAGCGCTCTCCAAGATGAGTGCTCTGGCTCGTGCCGCGATCCGGCGGCGCTCCTCTCCCTGCTGGAGGATCCGTGATCCGCAAGCTCGCCCTACTCACGGCCGCCGCACTCGCCGCGGCCACCCTCACCACGGCCGGGTCGGCCGCACAGGCCGACGAACTCGTGACGCACCACGAGTTCCAGACGAACTGCTCGGTCACCAAACGAGCGCCCGACGACCCGATCGTCTTCCCCAACCTCCCGGGGGCGTCCCACGACCACTCGTTCGTCGGGAACAACACGGTCAACGCGAGCACGACGCTCAACTCGCTGAACGCCGCGGGCGCGTACAACACGTCGTGCGTCAACCCGGACGACCTGTCCGCCTACTGGTTCCCGACGGTCTTCAAGAACAACCAGGCCGTCCTGCCGATCGGCAAGCAGGTCATCTACTACAAGACCGGCATCCTCAAGTACCAGGACGTCCGGCCGTTCCCGCCGGGCCTGCGGTACGTGGTCGGCAGCCCGTCCGCGACCCAGGAGGAGTTCCGCACCGCTCCCGGCGCCATCGAGGGCTGGGAGTGCGGCAACAGCTCGCACAACTGGGACTTCCCGGCCAACTGCATGGTCGGCAGCCAGGCCAACATCCGCTACCAGGCCCCGAGCTGCTGGAACGGCCGCGACCTCGACACCGCCGACCACAAGAGCCACATGGCGTACCCGGTGAACGGCGTCTGCCCGGCCAGCCACCCGAACCCCGTGCCGATGCTGGAGTTCAAGATCGCCTTCCCGGTGGACGGCGACATGTCGACGGTCCGACTGGCCAGCGGACGCGGCTACACCTGGCACTACGACTTCTTCAACGCGTGGGACGTCCCCACGCTGGCCGCGCTGGTCAGCCACTGCATCAACGGCGGCCTCCAGTGCGACCCGAAGGGCTTCGACCAGTACAAGCCCAACCGCGGTCAGGCCCTCGGCAACAACTACCGCTTGCCCGGTAGGCCGTAGGTCCGTTGTGGACGGTCGATGGCCGGTGGGTCTCCCCCACCGGCCATCGGCCACGACGGTGGCGGTCCACGCCGGGGAAGCGGAGTATCGGGGTAGGCAACCCGATCACCGAGCAGAGGCGGACCCATGGCGGACGACCGGTTCGACTTCGGCGCAGGCCCGCTGGACGACCTGATCGGCAGGCTGTTCGGCGGCCTGGGCGGCGAGAGCCGGTCCGGATCGGCGACGCGGCGGACCGACCACTTCGGCCGCGACCTGACCGCCGCGGCCAGGGACGGGAAGCTCGACCCCGTGGTCGGCCGCGACGACGTGATCGACGAGGTCCTCGAGGTGCTGTCGCGGCGCACCAAGAACAACCCGGTGCTGATGGGCGACCCCGGCGTCGGCAAGACGGCCATCGTGGAGGGCATCGCCCAGCGGATGGCCAGCGGCGACGTGCCCGCCACCCTGGAGGGCAGGCGGCTGATCACGCTGGACCTGGCCGGGATGGTGGCCGGGTCGAAGTACCGCGGCGAGTTCGAGGAACGCCTCCAGGGCGTGATCGACGAGGTGTCGGCGGCCAACCGGATGGTGGTGCTGTTCCTCGACGAGCTGCACACGCTGGTCGGCGCGGGCAGCGCCGAGGGCGCGCCGATGGACGCCGCGAACATGCTGAAGCCCGCGTTGAGCAGCGGCAGGCTCCAGGTCATCGGCGCGACGACGGTCGAGGACTACCGGCGGCACATCGCGAAGGACCCCGCGCTGGAGCGGCGGTTCCAGCCCATCCTGGTGGCCGAGCCGTCGCGCGAGGAGGCCATCGCCATCCTGCACGGCCTGCGCGGCCGCTACGAGAGCCACCACGGCGTCCGCGTCACGGACGAGGCACTGGTCGCGGCCGTGGAGCTGTCCACCCGGTACATCGCCGACCGCTTCCTGCCCGACAAGGCCATCGACCTGGTCGACCGCGCCGGGGCGCGGGTCCGGCTGCGGGAGAAGTCCGCCGCGCCCGACCCGTTCACCCTGGAACGCCGGGTGGACCAGCTCGAACGGGACCTCGCCGCCGCCCAGGACGACCCGGCCCGCGTCCTCTACCTGGAGGACGAGCTGGCCCGCGCCACGGAGGACCTGACGACCGCGCGCGCCGCGATGGCCGACGCGCCGAGCGTGGACGCGGACGACGTCGCCGAGGTGGTGTCCCGCAGCACCGGCATCCCGGTCTCCCGGCTCACCGAGGCCGAGCGGCACCGCCTGCTGCACCTGGAGGAGCACCTGCACGAGCGGATCGTCGGGCAGGACGAGGCCGTGGAGGCCGTCGCCGACGCCGTCCGGCAGGGCCGCGCGGGCCTCAAGCACCCGGACCGCCCGATCGGCTCGTTCCTCTTCCTCGGGCCCACGGGCGTGGGCAAGACCGAGGTCGCGCGGGCGCTCGCGGAAGCCCTGTTCGGCTCGCGCGACCGGCTGATCCGGTTCGACATGAGCGAGTTCTCCCAGCAGCACACCGTGACCCGGCTGACCGGCGCTCCCCCCGGTTACGTCGGCTACGACGACGCGGGCCAGCTCACCGGCGCGGTCCGGCGGACCCCGTACTCGGTGCTGCTGCTCGACGAGATCGAGAAGGCGCACCCGGACGTCTTCAACACCCTGCTCCAGGTGCTGGACGCGGGCCGCCTCACCGACGCGCAGGGCAGGACCGCGAACTTCGCCAACACCGCAATCATCATGACCAGCAACATCGGCGCGGAGCAACTGCTGGCCGCCGCCACGTCCGGCCGGTCGGCTGAGGACCTGCGCGAGCCGCTGATGGCGACGATCCGCCGCTACTTCCGCCCGGAGTTCCTCAACCGGCTCGACGAGGTGATCCTGTTCCGCGGCCTGGACGCCGTGCAGCTGCGGCAGATCACCACGCTGCTGCTGGAGGACACCCGGCTCCGGCTGCGCGAGCAGGACATCACCATCGAGGTCGACGAGCAGGCGGTCGACTGGCTGGCAGCCCGCGGCTACGACCCCGAACACGGCGCACGCCCGTTGCGCCGCACCATCAGCCGTGAACTCGACCGCAGGCTGTCACGCGCACTGCTGGCGGGCGAGTTGCACAGCGGGCAACACGTCGCAGTGAGTGTCACGGACGGAGCGCCTACCCTGACCATGACAGACCGGCCAGGGTAGGCGCTTCGGGTCAGTCCTCCAGCGAGCGCAGCACGTCGCGGGCGAGGCCGGTGAAGGTCTCCTCCGCGCCGGGCGTGGCGAGCAGCAGCTCGCACAGCGGGCCGAGGATCGTGACCACACGGGTCTGCTGGGCCTGCACGGCGGTGATCATCCGGCTGGCGATCTGGTGCTTCACGTCCGGCCGGGTCTCCGGCACGACCCACGCCGTGGCGACGAGCGCGAGCCCGGCGGCGACCGTGACCCAGTCCTCCACGCCGTGCAGCAGGTCCACCAGGATCTCGCGGCGGGTCGAGGTCGCCCACGGCTCGTCCACGGCGTGGTGCGCGATGCCGAGGCACGCGGTGATCTGGACGGCCGTCAGCCACAGGTTGGGCGCGTGCCGGGCCATCAGGTCGCCCAGCTCGGTGTCCGGCGTGGTCGGCGGGTGGACCAGGACGCCGAGCAGGTCGGCGGGGTCGGCCGCCACGAGGCCGACCGTCGCGTCGTACAGCGCGGGCAGGCTCGGCCAGCGGAACGACGCGATCCGCCGCACGGCCTCGGCCACCACGGGCGACGGCGCGGGCACAGCGGGCCGCGCGACAGTGCCGTCGTAGGCCCACACCGCGTACTTCACCGGGGCGCAGGGCTCGCGCGGGTCGGGCTCCAGGACGGACTCGAACTCCACCGAGGCGGCCGGGAACGCCAGGTGCAGGGCCAGCACGGCGCTCGGCGGCTCCACGGCCGACACGCTCAGCGAGACCTCGAGGTCCGGCGCGGGCTCCCGCTGTTCGAGCACCTGCCGGAGGGTGTTCGTGGTGGCCTCGGACTGGTCGGGCGCGCAGCCCAGCACGGACCGGTCCCAGCTCACCGAAGCCAGCGCGTCGGCCGCGTACGGCAGGTCGGACTCCACGAGCGCGAGCAGGTGCCGCACGTCGCCGTCGATCCGGTAGCGGATGGCGTGCCCCGTGGGCCCGGCCTTCGGGTGCGCCGGATCGGCCGCGAGCGCCCGCTCGGCCCAGTCCAGCCCCTCCTCCAGCTTCCCCTGCCCCACCAGCAGGTCCGCGATGTCGATGTGCAGGCTCAGGTCGTCCGGCAGCCGCTCGGCCTCGGCCTGCCACACCGCGGCGGCCTCGTCGATCCGCCCGGCCGACCGCAGCGCGTACCCGGTCATCACGGTGGCCTCGTGGCTGGGCTGAACCTCGAACGAGTGCCCGGCCCAGGCGATGGCCTCGTCGTGCGCGCCGAGCCGACGGGCGAGCGTCGACCCGCACCACAGCAGCATCGCGTGGTCGTGGTGCACCTCGACGGCCCGGCGCAGGAGGTCGAGCATCGGCAGCAGCGGCTCGCGCTCGTCCTCGTCGACCGGGTCGGGCAGCCTGCCCGCGAGGTGCACCACGGCGGACGCGACGACCTCGGGCGTGACCAGGATGGGGAGGTCGTCGCGGCGCAGCCACGCGACGTCCAGCCACGGCCGGGTCGGCTCGTGCGCGGCCACGGTCACCAGCAGCCGCAGCGCCTCGTCCCACTGCCCGGCTGCCGCGCACAGGTGCGCGTGGCCCGCCACCGTGCCGCTGAACGGGTTGTCGAGGTCGAACAGCGCCGACGCCTGCTCCGGACCACCGGCGCGAGCGGCGAGTTCGCTCAGCGCCTCGTACGTCTCGACGAACGCCGGGTCGCGCGCCAGCGCGTCGGCCAGGTGCCGGGCCGCGTGCGGCAGGTCGCCGTCCGCGAGCACGAGCCGCGCCACGGCGACCTCGCCCTCGGCTTCGAGCCGCTCCCCGGAACAGCGC